>JAKSDM010000187.1 GCA_022360135.1 Pseudanabaenales cyanobacterium
AACTGCGTAAACAGTTATCCGATTGAGTCAAGCAGTGCTTTCCAGTTAAGTTAATAAACCTATAACTAATCTTTCTCCAGGTTTTGCTGACGTATCTCATCAAGACGGGAAGCATCCTTTTCCAAATTCTCCTGCCGGAGTTGATCAAAATTGACGCCGCCCGCAACCCCTTCTAGCTGCTCATCTGAAAGTTGCCCTTCTTCAGCAGCCTTACTTTTGATCTTATCTTGCTCACTCATGATTGTATGTCCTCCTTTAGGAAGTCAGATACTCTTCGTTGATAATATACCCACTTAATTTTTGTTAATAGCATACCCTTTAGATTTCAATATACGCATTTTTAAGGCAGAAGGGATGAAGTTAGGGGCAAAGATGAGCGTGAAGTTAAGTAGCATAAATTTAATCTTAAATTTAATCTTAAATATATATCGCCAACCCCCGAAAATCTTTAATGCTTAGATTAATCAAAGATTAACCAAACAATACACATCAACCCAGTAGATTGGTAATAGATTATTTAGAGGTGATGGGAGGTGATGGCGGGATTTCCGATGTATCGGTAGCATTTATGTTGGGTAGTTGGAGGTTTACTGAGTAGTTAAGTGGGTGAATGAAATTTGCTCACAGTTGACGGTCAGGAATGGATGGTCAGGAAATGGCTAGTATTATTCTTTACGAAGGTGTAGCAGTGACATTATGGCAGACGTCCTACTTAAGGAATTAAGCAATGCTGATATCGATTGGATGGTCACCACAGGTCAACGCCAAGAGATTGCAGCGACCCATATTCTGATCAAACCGAATCAAGAACTGGAGACGCTTTATGTCCTGTTGGATGGATCCTTAAGCATTATCCTCCCTCAAACTGAAACCCATTCGGCGGAAATGGCTGCGGCTAGCTCGGCGGAAATGGTCTGTAGCGATCAAGAAGTAGCTCAGATCTCGCGCGGCGAGATCGTGGGAGAAGCGCCTCTGTTCAATATCCGTCCGGCGGCGATGGTGAAAGCGGTTGAGGACTCGCTGGTGCTGTCAATTTCCCAGCAACAGTTAAGCGCAAAATTGCAACAAGATATTGGCTTTGCCGCCCATTTCTATCGAGCGATCGCACTCATGCTGGCCGAAAGATTGCGGCAAATGTATGAGCGGACAGAGCAGATCCGCTTTGGCGATGATCAAGCGGCGAAGGAAGCCCTTTTCGTGTTTGGGGAAATGCGAGATAGCGATATTGATTGGCTAACATCTGCGGGACAGGTCGAGAAACTAGCGCCTGACAAAGTTTTGCTGCAGGCGGGTAGACCAGTGGAAGCGCTGTATATTGTGTTGGATGGTCTGCTTTCGATTTCTCGTCCTGAGGGCGATTTTAATTCCCTTTCGCTTTGCTTCTCTGGGTTAGAGAAAAGCACTCGCACTCAGACGGTGTTTGCGGATATGTCCCGCGGCGGGTTGCCAGGCATTATCTCCGTGCTAGATTTTCAACCGCTGCCAGTTACGATTAGGGCGGTTAAGGAGTCCCTGGTTTTCGCCGTCCCCCGTCAGCGGCTAGCCGCCAAACTACAGCAGGACATGGGCTTTGCGTCCCGCTTTTATCGAATCATTGCGATCCAAATTTCCGACCTCTTGCAAACCGTGATGGAGCATCTGGGGTGCGATCGCCCATCCTACAGTCAGGTTAAGGGTATGGATGAAGCGGTTGAATATGACGATGAGCTGGACCTCGACTCTTTACATCAGGTGTCTCATGGCGCCGCCAAGTTTAATTGGATGCTGAAACGCTTAGGTGTGGGGTATTGATCGGATTTGACTGGCTAAACAATGGACGATAACCAACAAAAGAGCATTTTTCGTCAAGAGTCCCTGGAGCGCTTATCTTCTCCAGAACAATTGGACCAACTGATGCATGTGGTCAACCCTAAGAGTTGGTTGCCTCTAGCGTCTTTAGGCGTACTAGTCTTGCTGGCGTTTCTATGGAGTATTTTCGGGCGGATTCCGATTACGACGGCTGGTAGGGGAGTTCTGGTGTATCCCAGCGATGATTCTGAAGACTTGGTGGGCTTGACTTACTTTAATAGTGGAGAGGTCGCCCGGATTAAACCGGATATGGAAGTTCTGCTCATTCCTGACGCAGTCGGTTCGGAGCATGGTGAGGGAATCGTGGGCCATGTGATGGCGATCATGAAGCCGCCCATCACCACGCTGGAGGCGGTTCGTCAGAATCAGGCGTCAGAGGAACTGGCTTTACAGCAAACGTCAATCGAGGTGTTGGTGGAGCTAGAGCGCGACCCCTCTGCTGTCAGCGGTTACAAGTGGTCTTCAGGGGAGCCCCAAATTAGGCTGGCTCCCGGTATTCCTACCAGAGCCCGGATCACAATTGAGCAGAAGGCCCCCATTACCTTCGTGTTTCCGTTTCTTGAGGTTTTGCAGTGATGCTGATAAACCCGCTAGACCCTGTACGGAAGGTCTTCCAGAATCGGCCAGGTAGGAGTAAAACACCGACGGTTCTGCAAATGGAAGCAGTTGAGTGCGGGGCGGCGTCGTTGGCAATGCTTTTAGGGTACTACGGCCGGATTGAACCCCTGGCGGAACTGCGTCAAGCCTGTGGCGTTTCTCGGGATGGCGTCACCGCCGCCAATGTGCTCAAGGCCGCCAGAAACTATGGGATGATAGCCAAGGGATTCAAGAAAAGCCTAGAGAGCCTGAAGCAACTGCGTCCCCCTTTCATCGTATTTTGGAATTTCAACCACTTCCTGGTAGTGGAAGGGATTGGCAAGACGCGGGTATATTTGAATGATCCCGCTGCGGGTCCCAGGACTGTCTCCTATCAGGAATTTGACGAAGGCTATACCGGCGTAGTGTTGATCCTGGAACCTGGCCCGGAGTTCACGCCAGGCGGGCGTAAACCGAGCATTGTTTCAGCCTTAGCCCGTCGCTTACGCGGTTCCATCGGCGCATTGCTATTCAGCGTCTTAGCTGGTTTTTTTCTGGTTATTCCAAATTTAGTCTTGCCTGCATTTAGCCAGGTCTTCGTTGACAATATCTTGACCGGAGGACGGCTGCACTGGCTACCCTATGTGCTTTTCGGTATGTTTCTGACGGTGGGCCTGCAAGGTTTTGTATCACTTCTGCAACTGCGATATCTACGGGCGCTGAAAATCAAACTTTCCGTCGGTATGGCCAGTCGATTCGTTTGGCACGTCCTGCGCTTGCCCGTCAGTTTCTACGCCCAACGGTTCGCTGGGGAAATTAGCAGTCGAGTCAGACTTAATGATGACGTCGCCGAGGTGCTGTCTGGTCGCCTGACCACAACGGCGATCAGTTTGGTGCTGGTGATCTTTTATGCGATCGCCATGTTCCAATACGACGCCATTCTCACCCTGATCGTGATTTTCTTCGCCCTAGTCAACGTGGTCACCCTACAGTGGGTCTCCCGGCAACGGGTAGACGCCAACCTAAGATTAGCCCAAGAATATGGCAAGGCCTCCGGCGTCGCCATTGCTGGCTTACAAAGCATGGAAACGCTCAAAGCCGCTGGCGTCGAGTCAGATTTCTTCGCCCGCTGGGCGGGCTATTACACCAAAGCCATTAACGCTCAGCAAGACCTAGGGCTGATTAACCGCGTCATGGGAGTATTGCCCTCTCTCCTATCGGTATTAACCAACATGTCGCTGCTGGTGATCGGCGGCTTGCGCGTGATTAATGGCGGCCTCAGTATTGGTATGTTGGTGGCTTTTCAACTGCTGATGCACAGCTTTCAACGGCCGGTTAACCGCCTAGTCCAATTTGCTAGCACCCTGCAAACCCTGCAGGGGAATATGCAGCGATTGGATGATGTGTTGGATAATGCGGTGGATCGGCAGTTGGAAGGGCAGAGGGGGGGCAAGGTAGAAGGAGATGGGGGAGATGAGGGGAGGGCTAATTCAAAATCCAAAATCCAAAATCTAAAATCCCAAATTCCGTCTCATCGACTTCAAGGCTATATCGAGTTAAAGGACATTAATTTTGGCTATAGTCCTCTGGAGGCGCCTTTAATCGCCAACTTTAATCTTTCGATCAAGCCGGGGCAGCGAATTGCGTTTGTAGGTGGGAGCGGATCGGGGAAATCGACGCTGGCTAAGGTGATTGCTGGACTGTACGAGGCTTGGTCGGGCGAGATTTATTTTGATGGGATTTCCCGATCGCACATTCCTCGTTCCGTGTTGACCAATTCGATTGCGGTGGTTGAGCAGGATATCTTGCTGTTTGAGGGCACCATTCGAGAAAATCTCACCCTGTGGGACACGACAGTTCCTGAACCCTCTCTAAGACGGGCTTGTCAGGATGCGGCGATCGAGGAGATTATCCTGTCTATCCCTTGCGGCTATGACGCCAATCTGCTAGAAGGCGCCACAAATTTAAGCGGCGGCCAGCGACAGCGACTGGAGATTGCTAGAGCGTTAGTAAACAACCCCTCAATTGTGATCATGGATGAGGCCACTAGCGCTCTGGATACCGAAACCGAAAAAATCATTGACCAAAATCTCCGGCGTCGGGGATGTACGTGTCTGATTGTGGCCCATCGGTTAAGCACCATTCGAGATGCGGATGAGATTATTGTTTTGGACCGGGGAAAAGTGGTCCAACGGGGAACCCATGAGGCGTTGTGGCGACAGGACGGGTACTACTCCCGCCTGATTCGCAGTGAAGGGGATTCTCTGTCAAATAAATAACTTAATAACTAACAGATTCAGCTCAGGTCGCGCTATGGACTCACCGCAAACGATTAATCAAGACTGCAGACGACAGATCAACGGGCATGAACCGCTTTTGCTGAATGACCCACATACTGTGTGGCTGGTTAAATCTGGCGCTGTCGCCCTGTTTGCCATCCAGATCAAGCATGGCGAGATGGAAGGTGAGCGCCGTCATCTGTTCAATGTCTATCCCGGTGAAGCCTTATTTGGATTTGCTCCCTGCCAAGTGTGTGAATATCTTGGTATGGTCGCCGTAGCTTTGGAGCCGTCGGAACTTTCACCAATTCAATGGGATGGCGGAGTCGGGGAGCAGGCGCGGAAAGCAGACGGGGACAATAGATCCTCTCTTCAGCAAGGGCAAAGCGCTACAGCCTCTATGCTTTCGTCTGAGCAGGCTAAAGCCCTGTATCCCAATCTTCAAGACGATCAAAGCGCTACAGTCACCTCCAATCTCCAGGCCCCCAGCTCCACCCCCAAGTCCAAATCCCCCAGCCCAAATCCCCCAGCCCAAATCGAAACCCTAAAACCCTTAATCGATTGCTGGGTTTCTAAGCTGGGCCAGGTAGAAGGCTTACCTCAACCAATGACGCCTGGATTAGTTCCGGAAACGAACTATGTTTCGCTGATGGCAGGGCAAATTTGCCAGCCCAATGATCACCAAGTGTTGTGGGTCCGCATGCAGCAGGGTAAGGCTTTTTGGATGGGGTATCCAGAACTGGCCTTGACACCGGAACTTGGCTGTTTTCCGATCGGACGCGGCATGTGTATGCAGGCCGACGACCAGATTGAGTTCTTCGCCCGTGACACCTTCGAGGTAAAGAAGGAAATCATCCTCTGGAAGGGGTTAATCCAGCTCCACACTTATTTTCTGCGAGGCATTGAACTGATTGAGGCAGAAGAAGATCAGGCGGCTTTCCGCCGGTTTCAAGCCAGGCAAAAGCTGAATCGTCAGGTGACGCAGCAGACCATTAGGAGCCTGACCTCTGTCCTCAGTCCGGAGGAAGATAGCGCCCTCTATGCCGATACGCCTTTACTGATCGCGGCTGGCGCCGTGGCCAAAGCGCTGGGTGTAACTATTCAACCCCCGGCTAAATCAGAAAATATCAAGCGAGTGAAGGAGCCGATAGAGGCGATCGCCCGAGCCTCTCAATTGCGATTGCGGCGGATTTTGCTGAGGGGTGACTGGTGGCGACAAGATGGCGGACCGATCTTGGCCTATACTCGCCAGGATAAGCATCCGGTGGCGCTGTTGCCAGCTGGAAGTAATCGTTACGAATTGTTGGATCCGATCCGATCCGGTCTAGTGGAGACGGGCTGGGGTGATGATGTCAATCCCCCCCCGATACAGACTGACAATAAACCCGTCCCTCAGCGAATCCCGATCGACAAGGCGGTGGCGCGCACGTTGGATCCAGTGGCCTATGTCTTTTATCGCCCGCTCCCAGCAGGTGATCTCAATGCGTTGACTTTTCTCCAATTCGCCCTCTATGGTCGTCAGCGAGACTTGATCACCATTTTGTTGACCGGCATTGCCGCCACGCTTTTAGCCATGCTGGTCCCCCAGGCTACGGCTGTATTGGTGGATAATGCTATTCCCGACGGCAATACTAGCTTACTGGCTCAGATCGGCCTGGGA
>JAKSDM010001148.1 GCA_022360135.1 Pseudanabaenales cyanobacterium
GCCGTTGAGAAGAATAACCCTGAGGTCTTTTCTTAATTGAATGATATCCGTTATTTCTTGCGCCACCTGATGGATTATTTCAGGTCGTAGCGTATCTAGCTTAGCTTTATCAGTGATTAAAGACCCACCCAATTTAATTAAACAGACTTTCATTAGTCTAGAGGTATACTAGTATTACCAACCCAGCTTAAAACTCGATTGTCATAATAGAATACATCTTATATCCAGGAATCTGGCTGATGGTTAAAAAATCTGACCAAAAGGCTCAATCAAGTAGGAAAAACATTGAGTATAAAGGCCGTTATCGCCCCAAGTATTGCTTGGGATTCAATGGATTGAAATGGTTGCTACATTTCACCACAAATACTCAGCTGATTACACTTCTAAAACCAATCGGGCAAGGTGATTTTACAATTGTATCGGTGATAGCTTTCACAACTGGAGCATTGCCAACAAGATAAATGCTAGCGGATACGCCCCCAACACCTAAGGTAATGTCTCCTTTTATACTGAATTACACAGCTGGTTTTCCTTGCTAAGAGTAATTTATGCAGAAAGGGCCTCCATCAACAACAAAATTCAGCAGAAATAAATTTGAAATGATGTAGAGTCATTTCAACCCTCAAATTTATATTAAGAATAGTCAAACCCTCTTGGGATAAGGGTTTTAATGTCATGAAATCTTAAAATTAGAATTGTTAGAGTAAATTTCAGAACATTACAAATGATGATTTTTATGCTTGGGAAAACTGAATGATTAACCAAACGTCTTTACAGGTTGTCGAAGCAGCCAGGTTAAATGATCATATTGGTAAGCCTCTATACGAGTCTTACTGTTTCTCACGGATTCCTCAGATGATCTATTACCTGCTAACAGGTGAAGGCGAAATGGGGTTGCCTGCGAGTGTACTGGGAGATTTCCCACGCCGCTACGACCAGGTCATTCTGATTCTTGTGGATGCTTTCGGGTGGCGCTTTTTTGAGCAGTATGTCGAACAATTTGAATTTCTCAAGCACTTTCAGGCTGAGGGAGTAGTTTCCAAGCTAACAACTCAATTTCCCTCCACAACGGCTGCTCACGTCACCACTATTCACTCAGGGCTGCCTGTAGAAAAAAGCGGCGTTTATGAGTGGTTTTATTACGAACCGTTATTAGAATCGATCATTGCCCCTTTATCGTTTTCATTCGCAGGTGACCATGAACGTAACACATTGAAGCAATTAGGCGTCTCTGAGCACAGTCTTTTTCCGACCCAGACGTTTTATCAACAATTGCAACAACAGGGTGTGCAATCTTATTGTTTTCAGCATCGGTCATACGCCCAGTCGCCGTTTTCAAACGTTGTCTGTGATGGCGCCCAAATTTCGCCCTACAGGACCTTACCAGAAGCGCTGACTAATCTAACTGAGGCGGCGATCGCCAACCCAGAAAAAGCCTACTATTATCTTTATTTTGACGGTATTGACGCCATTGGCCATCGTTATGGTCTCCATTCTCCCCAATTTGAGGCGGAGGTCAGTACATTCCTACTGACAATGGAACGGCTTTTCTACGAAGCTATGGCGGGTAAGCTTAAAAATACGCTTGTATTGATGACGGCTGACCACGGACAGATTGAGGTTTCACCCCAGACTACGATCTATCTCAACCAGCTGAATTCCACAATTGAGCCGTTGATCAAAACCAATTCCCAGGGTCAACGTCTGGTTCCAGCTGGTTCACCCCGTGATATGTTCTTGTACATCCAGGCTAAATATTTGCAAGAAGCCTATGATCTTTTAACGTATCAGCTTAGCGATCGAGCCACCGTATATCGAACCGAAACACTGATTGATCAGGGGTTTTTCGGATTGAGTAGCCCCTCACCCGCTTTGCTCAATCGGTTGGGAAATTTAATCATCTTACCCCATAAGTACGAAACAGTTTGGTGGTACGAAGAAGGCCGTTTCGAGCAACAAAACTTTGGCCATCACGGGGGGTTATCTCGTGAGGAAATGGAAACCCTTTTGCTCGCCATATCCTATCACTAAAACCAAAAAAATGGCGGGCTAGGTGACATTGGCAGCAGCAAATGACCTCAAATGAACGATGCTGCAACTCTATGCTGAACAGTTATATAGCGGTTCTCATTTGCATTGACTACACCCTGCACCCCACACCCTATACCCTGCCTTCACTAAGATGTATTCAATCCAAGCGAGAATTGCTATAGTTAGAAATCTGGAATAGTAAGTGGATAAAGGTTGGTTGGAGTGAAGTGGATGGATTATCAATAGCAAGCGGCTGACATGAAGCGGTTTACTCAACTTTTTCAGGCGGTGGATGCGACCACTTCCACCAATGAAAAAGTCAGCGCCCTGCAGCAATATTTTCATCAGGAAGAGCCCGCCAATGCGATCTGGGCTCTGTATTTGCTGCTGGGCAAAACTCGCAAACGGTTAATTACCTCTCGGGCTCTAAGAGATGTTTTTCTGCAGATTTCTGATATTCCCGAATGGTTGTTTAAGGACTGTTACGCCCATGTCGGCGATTCCGCC
>JAKSDM010000886.1 GCA_022360135.1 Pseudanabaenales cyanobacterium
CGCTGCCGGTATTCGCACCGTCTACTCCTCCCCAGACAGCTGGACGATATCCCCAGTTTCCTCGCCAGTCAACAATAAGAACATCATTTCGCCAGATCCGAATGATTCCGTGTTCTGTCTCACCAACATAGCTGGGCACAAACTCATACGCCAAGGTATGCCACTGATCAAGTTCTATGTGAGTTTTGCCGATCACCAGTGGTTCTTCATAGTGCATGGTTCCAGTGGCGTCATTCCGCACCCAAAATTCTAGTTGTAGAATATCTTCACCATTCTCTCCATCATTCTTTCTCCAGTTGGGTGTAATCTGCACGCTAAAAGGGGGAGAATGAGGCGAGCCCTGCCAAACCTGAGAAATCATTGTCATCTCAACTGGCGTCTCAAAGTTTCTGTGTAACTTGAAAGCGTATCCAAAATAATAAGGTCCCTCAAACTCTTTATCCGCCCGAAAACGAATGCGATGAGCATCTCCCGATGGGACGAACTGGTACTCGGTCTTATCAGTACAACATCCCTCCGAGGGTTCTGCAATTAGCTGCAACGCCTTCGATCCACGAAACGCATCACTCACAATCCGGGGCTTCGCCACATATCTTCCCTTCTGGTTGTGTCGGTAGGTGACGTCATTATCCGTTAGATCCCATGAACTCTCAATCTTCGCCGCCTCTGCGTCAATCAGCTTCCATTGGCTGCTTTGCGCCAGAACCGGCAACGCAAGTGCGCCGCTAAGACCGATCAATAGAAACAGACGAGAGTGCTTGTGATATCTTCTAAACCATTCGCCCATTGTCATCTCTATTTTCTCTCACTTACAAAAGGGGAATTGCGGGTATGATGATTAGTCCTTAACGGAAGGTATCAGATCGCATCCTCTTTTGACGACAGGATTCTGTTATTCCAGACAGAAACTACATATTACGTCCACGACAATCGCAGCCAGTGTTTACCCAAGGCGATGTGGGTTATCAGTCCAGATTTTGACTCATATCGCCAGGCAAGGCCGACGATCAGTATCGGCGGGAATGTGATTAAGAGTGGAATAGCGCCGAAATAAACAAAATTTAGCTCCCTGGCTTTGCCAAGAAACCAGGGAGCTAGGGGGTGCCTTTTGCTTAAGTCAAGGCCATTCGATGATGGGTGATATCAACCCTGTTTCGTAACAGAATTCATCAACGCGTATATTGCAATTCACTGGGTGAGGCTGAGTCTGGTTCCGTCAGTCCCACTAAATTTGCGCTAAACTCCCACAGACGCTTTGCTTTATCAGTATCACTGGCTTCATCAGAGATCTCTTGAATAAACGACTCGCGGCCTTTCTTCTGTCGATTCCCCCAGCTCCAATAGACGCCAGATTGGCTGAATGCCGGATCGGCGACAACTTGCGCTACTCGCTGGCCAGCTGTTTCCTCCGACACAAATCCCCCAGTGATGAACCGCTGGAAAATGGGGAAGAGAATCCGGAACAAGCGAAAGTGATCTCGGAATAGGCCCGTTGTGGCGACACACCCAGGGTAAAGCGCACTGAAAGTAATCTGGGTTGACTCGTGATAGCGTCGATGCAGTTCTCGCATGGTCAGCATGTTGCAGAGCTTGCTGTCTTTATAGGCTTTGCCAGGTTTGAACGGTTTGCCGTTGATCATTGAGATTGGAGCCTTAAATCCCGCCGCCAAGCCCCTAAGATCTCCCAAGTCTGGAGGTGTGGGAATTGGAATTTTCCCTCCCAACTCCTTCGGATTAGCCGTCACAGTCCCCAAAATGATC
>JAKSDM010001809.1 GCA_022360135.1 Pseudanabaenales cyanobacterium
ATGTCGTTTCAAAATGTATACAGGCACTAACTTTTGTGTACCTATATTGCATGTTAAGTTCTTTACTTATTTTTGTAAAGCCGAATTCAGCAAATCCCTAAAGAATTATTCCGGAATTCAGGATTGACAGATTGAGATTACCGTCTCTATGAAGCATTGAGCAGCGGGAAAAAATGGCCGACTGGTCCCTGTCCTTGTCCAATCCTGAGAGAATGCTGTAACGCTTTGGTGACATAGTCTTTAGCCTGTCGGACGGCAGCTGCGACAGGCTGCCCCGAGGCTAGATTGGCGGCGATCGCGGCAGACAATGTACAACCTGAGCCATGGGTGTCTTTAGTATCGACGCTGCTCGTCTTTAGAACTTCCAGACTGACCCCATCAAACCATACATCAATTCCCCGCAAATTCTCTGGCATGCCGCCACCCTTCACCAAAACCGCCTGGGCTCCCAGTCGATAAATCTGCTGAGCCGCCGCCGCCATATCCTCCAGGGTGTGGATGTTGATCCCACTCAGAATCTGAGCTTCGTAGCGATTGGGCGTAAGCACGGCGGCCAGCGGAATCAGGGATTGTCGAATGGTCGCGATCGCTTGATCGTCAATTAGACGCGCTCCAGTTCGAGAGACCATAACGGGGTCAACCACCAGATTAGGCAAGTCTAGCTGCTTAAGTTGCTTGGCGACTGCTGCAATGATGGGCTGATTAAGCAGCATTCCCGTTTTCACCGCCTGAACCCCAATATCCTCAACCACAGCCGTGACTTGAGCAACGACGGCTTCAGGCGGCAAAGCATCGACCCGTATCACGCTCTGAGTATTTTGAGCAGTGACACAAGTCAAAGCGCTAGCGCCGTGCACTTTGTGAAATGAGAAGGTTCGTAGGTCCGCCTGTATACCTGCTCCGCCACCGCTATCAGAACCTGCGATAGTTAAAGCGACAGGAATCAAGGCGGTTAGTGTGGAAGACATTGAGGAAACCTTGGCGGATCATTAACGGTTAGCGCGGTCGCCGCCGCTGGAGAAATTCAGGAATATCCAACCCACCAGCTCTGGTCGAGTTGGCGTCGGAGGCGGGGGGGGTAGAGGGGGTGGTTAAGCTCCGCTTTAGGGGAGTAATCTGCGCCTTAGACGCGATCGTCTTAGTTTCCGTGTTAAATCCAGTGGCGATCACCGTAATTCTCACTTCTCCTTGTAGACGGTCGTCGATCACAGCGCCGAAAATAATATTGGCATTGGGGTCAACCGCTTCATAGATAATCTCTGCCGCAGAATTCACCTCATGTAAGGTTAGGTCGCTCCCGCCAGTAATATTAAAGACCGCACCCGCCGCCCCATCAATGGAAGCTTCCAGCAGCGGTGAAGAAATCGCTGCGATCGCGGCCTCTCTCGCCCTAGACTTGCCGGAACCGATGCCAATACCCATCAACGCAGAACCCGCATCCGCCATGACAGCCCGCACATCGGCGAAGTCAACATTGACTAAACCGGGAATGGTAATAATGTCTGAAATCCCTTGAACTCCCTGCCTCAAGATATCATCAGCGACTCGGAACGCTTCTTGTACAGGCGTTTGTTCTGAGATCACCGAGAGTAATTTGTCATTTGGAATAATGATCAGGGTATCGACTCGGCTTTGCAGTGCGGCAATTCCCTCATCTGCTTGAGAAGTTCGCCGCCGTCCTTCAAACGTAAAGGGTCGGGTAACGACCCCTACCGTCAGTGCGCCAGTCTCTTTAGCCACCTCAGCCACCACGGGAGTGGCCCCTGTGCCAGTGCCGCCTCCCATACCAGCAGTAATAAACACCAAATCTGCTTCCTCTAGGGTGGCGGCAATCTCATCTCGAGATTCTTCAGCCGCCTTTTGCCCAATTGCTGGATTCCCCCCAGCGCCCAACCCCCGCGTTAGCTTTTGGCCAACCTGTAAACAATTGGTTCCAGAAGCGTTACTGAGGGCCTGAGCATCCGTATTAACTGACCAAAATTCTATACCGGAAACTCCACTGTTAATCATTCGGTTGACTGCATTACAGCCACCGCCGCCAACACCGATAACCTTAATCTTGGCTACACTACCCGGCACAATCTCACCGCCTTTTGCCGTTTCTCCTGACATAACCCTGACATCTACGGGTTGATCTGAATTATTAAGCCCAGAGTTATTCAGTCCAGAGTTGGTGAAGGGATTCGAGTAGGAGATAGCGTTGTTAATCGCCTCTGATGATAAAGGAGAGGGAAATTGACTTGGGCTTTGCTCTTCTGAGTAGCGGTTTGGCAACTGACTACCAGGGGGAATTGGAACTGCAGACATGGCCAAATAACATAGAAACTCAACACCAACTTGCCAGACTCTGGATAGTTCTAGTCAACTATAGAGTAACTTGCTTAAAAAACCAAACTACATGGTAATTAACAGGATTATCTAACAACGTAGGAAACAATTTAAAAACCTTCATACCGTGACGATCTAATTAAGGATATTGATCAAACTTAAGTTTACTGCGCTATCTATGGAAAGGCTGTAACTTCATCGGCTGAACAGTCGGGAGGATTCTTTTAGCTGTTCGCTTTCCTAAGATGAAGCGAGAAGAAGGGGCTAAGAAGCTGCTCTTCCCATTTCAAACGGATAGCTATCGCTTTTGAGAGAAGCCCTACAACCCAGATTATGGGCCAACGCTCTAGCCAGATAATCTGGACCAGATCCGAACTTAACAAGTAGAGCCGTACTAGTGAGATTCTTCCAATCAGGAACGGGAGACCATATTAAGTCAAGTGCCAAGAATAGCACAGATGGCTTTATGATTGACCTTTGATTAGTGAACTCAGATCGAAGGTCAATCCTGTCGCCGCTTTTCTTAAAAAAATGCAAATTTCAACATTGGCTTTTGGCTTAGGGCGTTCTAGAAGTTTGCGTATGGTTCGCTTGTAATATCTGAACGGTGGGGGCGTCAGGGTTATTTACATCAATATAGGCAATTTCTTGATTCTTCAGATAATCATTCAAATGACGCATGCGGTCCAAGGTGGCTAGCTGCTCAGCAAATTTTGGCGTATACGGACCGCAGTGAACAATTCCCAGTTCTGTGTGTAAGATTAAATTGTTAGGTTCACGCCAATCAATTTCAAAAACCTCAATTGGGCTGTGGCTAACCGTCTGATAAAGGCGGGTCCAAGCAGAGCGATATTGTTCTCGCATGCCCCTAACTTTTAAGGCCGGTAATGCCGATGTCTGATCAAGAAA
>JAKSDM010000951.1 GCA_022360135.1 Pseudanabaenales cyanobacterium
ATATGAAGCGTGAACTGGGTGATATCTGTTGGTATCTTGCTCAGGCGTGTATGGCACTTGATACTACATTTGATGAGGTGATTGAGATGAACGTTGAAAAACTTGAGTCTCGTTATCCTGGTGGTAGTTTTGATGTTCACAAATCTGAAAATCGTAAGGAGGGAGATCTCTGATGGACGCAGCAGTAGAAGCATGGAACACAATGGGATGGTTTGAGGGTTTCCTTTTTACCGCCTGGCTTGTTGCCCTTTATGTGGGCAAACTTAAGATTGATCAACGGTTTGCTCGTCGCACCGTGTATCGCGTTAAACTGGAGGATGGAGAATGAGTTGCAACATTGATATTGACGTAAAACTGAATATCCACAATGCCATGTTAATCCGTGAAGCATTGTTCCAATACACCAAACAAGATAGTTACGAATTTCCATCACAAAGAACATCAACTATCCGTGACTTCATCCGACAACTGGATGAACAGATTGAAGCAAATCTCCCTGAGGATCACGATCACTGACCCTGCGGGGTCCACGGGGTTATAGCTCAGTTGGTAGAGCGCCTGCTTTGCAAGCAGGATGTCAGCGGTTCGAGTCCGCTTACCTCCACCAATGAATGGATAGCTCGGTCTTAGTTGGCTGAGTTAAGTAGGGAGATTTAGATTAATGGGGTAAGATTTCAGCAAGTTGTCCTGAGCGAGAGGATATCCTGCTGGAATTTAAACCAGCAAGAACCTTGAAAACTGCATAGCAAAAAAGAGATTTCTGTCAGGTAGTTGTTAGGTGATGAGCTGTAGAGAATAGGCAATAGGTTAAGACTTGTTGTTTATTGTTTATAGGTTGTTATTTAGCGAACACAGACACCAATGGAAAGAGTGATGTTAGCTGAGACTGACAGGTTGAGGCTAATAGCACTTGTGGTCAAGCTACCAAGGGCTCATGGTGGATACCTAGGCGCACAGAGGCGAAGAAGGACGCGGTTACCGGCGATACGCTCCGGGGAGTTGGAAGCAAGCATTGATCCGGAGGTTTCCGAATGGGGCAACCCTAAGTACGGCCAGCTGAATCCATAGGCTGGCGCGAGCGAACCCAGCGAACTGAAACATCTTAGTAGCTGGAGGAAGAGAAAGAAAACTCGATTCCCTTAGTAGCGGCGAGCGAAGCGGGAAGAGCCTAAACCAGCGGTTTTGACTGCTGGGGTTGTGGGACAGTGAGATGGAATCTAGCGACTAGACGAAGCAGCTGAATACTGCACCAGAGGAGGTGAAAGTCCTGTAGTCGAAAGTTTAAGGATACTAGCTGAATCCCGAGTAGTCCGGGGCACGTGGAATCCCGGGTGAATCTGCGAGGACCACCTCGTAAGGCTAAATACTCCTGTGCGACCGATAGCGAATAGTACCGCGAGGGAAAGGTGAAAAGAACCCCGGGAGGGGAGTGAAATAGAACATGAAACCATGAGCTTACAAGCAGTGGGAGGCCGATTAAACGGCTAACTGCGTGCCTGTTGAAGAATGAGCCGGCGACTTATAGGCACTGGCAGGTTAAGACGAGAATGTCGAAGCCAAAGGGAAACCGAGTCTGAAAAGGGCGGCAGTCAGTGTTTATAGACCCGAACCCGGGTGATCTAACCATGGCCAGGATGAAGCTTAGGTAACACTAAGTGGAAGTCCGAACCGACCAATGTTGAAAAATTGGCGGATGAGCTGTGGTTAGGGGTGAAATGCCAATCGAACCCGGAGCTAGCTGGTTCTCCCCGAAATGTGTTGAGGCGCAGCGGTTGAGATTAAAGCTGGGGGGTAAAGCACTGTTTCGGTGCGGGCTGCGAGAGCGGTACCAAATCGAGACAAACTCTGAATACCCAGTGAACACTCAGCCAGTGAGACGGTGGGGGATAAGCTTCATCGTCAAGAGGGAAACAGCCCAGACCACCAGCTAAGGTCCCGAAATCATCGCTCAGTGGTAAAGGAGGTGGGAGTGCCGAGACAACCAGGAGGTTTGCCTAGAAGCAGCCAACCTTAAAAGAGTGCGTAATAGCTCACTGGTCAAGCGCTCCTGCGCCGAAAATGAATGGGGCTAAGCGATGTACCGAAGCTGTGGACTTACCAAGTAAGTGGTAGGGGAGCGTTCCGTTGTAGGGCGAAGCATTAGCGAGAGCAGGTGTGGACGAAACGGAAGTGAGAATGTCGGCTTGAGTAGCGAAAACATTGGTAAGAATCCAATGCCCCGAAACCCCAAGGGTTCCTCCGGAAGGCTCGTCCGCGGAGGGTTAGTCAGGACCTAAGGCGAGGTCGAAAGGCGTAGTCGATGGACAACCGGTTAATATTCCGGTACTGATTATAGATTGTGCAGGGGGACGGAGAAGGCTAAACCAGCCGGAAGTTGGTTACCGGTTTAAGCGTTCGAGGTGATGAGGGTCGGCGAAAACGACCTGAGCTAAGGCGTGAGTACGAGGGGATACGTCCCCGAAGTGGTTGATGTCAAGCTTCCAAGAAAAGCCCTAAACACGTTAATCTATAATTGCCTGTACCCGAAACCGACACAGGTGGGGAGGTAGAGTATACCGAGGGGCGCGAGATAACTCTCTCTAAGGAACTCGGCAAAATGGCCCCGTAACTTCGGGAGAAGGGGTGCCCGCGAGAGCGGGTCGCAGTGAAGAGGCCCAGGCGACTGTTTACCAAAAACACAGGTCTCCGCTAAGTCGAAAGACGATGTATGGGGGCTGACGCCTGCCCAGTGCCGGAAGGTTAAGGAAGTTGGTTAGGGAAACCGAAGCTAGCGACTGAAGCCCCGGTGAACGGCGGCCGTAACTATAACGGTCCTAAGGTAGCGAAATTCCTTGTCGGGTAAGTTCCGACCCGCACGAAAGGCGTAACGATCTGGGCGCTGTCTCGGAGAGAGGCTCGGCGAAATAGGAGTGTCTGTGAAGATACGGACTACCTGCACCCGGACAGAAAGACCCTATGAAGCTTTACTGGAGCCTGGAGTTGGGTTCGGGCTTTGATTGCGCAGGATAGGTGGGAGACTGAGAGACACCCCTTGTGGGGGGTGAGGAGTCAACGGTGAGATACCACTCTATCAAGGCTAGGATTCTAACTTTCAGCCGTCATCCGGCGAGAGGACAGTTTCAGGTGGGCAGTTTGACTGGGGCGGTCGCCTCCTAAAAGGTAACGGAGGCGCGCAACGGTTCCCTCAGGCTGGTTGGAAATCAGCCGCAGAGTGTAAAGGCACAAGGGAGCTTGACTGCGA
>JAKSDM010000170.1 GCA_022360135.1 Pseudanabaenales cyanobacterium
GTCGAAAGCGGCGACTCTTTCGATGACACAGGGTGTGCGGGCAGAGCTGGCGGCCCAGGGGACTTTAGTGGTGGCGGTCATGCCCGGAACGATTGACACCCCCATGGCCGATCAGTGGCCTAACCCGAAGGTGGCTCCAGCCGAAGTCGCCAGGGCAGCCTTAAAGGCGGTGATTGACGATCAGGAAGATGTTTATCCAGGTGAACAGGCGACTCAGATTTATGCACAATTACTGAGTGATCCTAAGGGGGTGGAGAAGTATATGGCCGGATTTTTACCCGGTATGGTGCTGGCGGGCACAAATGCATAGGGGCATAATCTGCTAATCAGCGAAAGATTTCCGGTTTTGCCGGAGGTCTTTCGCTAGTCAGGGGTATCAATGCCATTAAGAGAGTAACTAAGAGAGTAACTAAGAGAGTGACTAAGAGAGTGACGACGACTCAGAATTGATCAAATTGTCTTCACGCTAACTCTCCAAGGTATTCAGTAAACTCTTGGATAAATGATCTGTATACGTATCTTTAGTTGTCTGTAATGATCTCAACTCTGGCTAATAATCCCAATCCAAAAGTAATGCTGATCGCTTCCCGAGCGCTATCAGCCTCCCGGCCTTCGCTGATCGCGTTCTTGATTGCTAAAGGGTCTGAATTGAGTGGTGGGGTGGCCCAACCGATCTCATTCTGCAACATTCTATTTGTGGGAAATTTGTGTGCAGCATTGGTGGTTGGCTTTTGGTTTGGGTTTGGCAATATTGCTGGAGATTTAAAGGCAATGAAACCCAAGGCTCTAATTGGCCTGCTGCTCAACGGATGTTTGGCCACCCTGCTGGCGACTCTGATTTTCATCGGGTTGCAATATACGACGGTAACCAACGCCGTTTTACTCGGTCGTCTGGGACCGGTGCTATTCGCCCTGGCGGGCGCTTTAATTCTAGGCAAGCAGATTAAACGGCTGGAGTGGTTCGGATTTTCTCTAATTGCCGTGGGGGTGGTGGCGATCGCCCTCAAAACCAGTAATTTTCAAATCAATCGAGGTGATTTGTTGATCCTCATGTCCACGATTGTTTTTGCCGCTTCATCTTTGGTGAATAAGCTGATGGTGGCGAAAGCAGCGACTTTGCCTGTGGTGGTGTTTACGCGTAACTTTTTATCTTCAATCATCTTTTTCATCATTGCCATGCAGCTTTTCGGTCCCGAGCACTTTGGGGACGCCTTCGTCGGTCAACTCTGGATCGTCATGTCCATTTACGCCCTAATCGTCATTGTTCTGGCTCAGCTCCTTTGGTATGCAGCGGTTAATAATTTAGACTCCAAAACCATTGGCCGCTTAACCGTCCTTTCCCCCATATTTGGGGTGACCTATGCCTTTCTACTCAATGGGGAGCGACCCTCTGGAATTCAACTGACGACCCTAATCGTAATTATTTCAGGGGTGCTGATCGCCAGTCTAGGGGTGCAAAAGAAGCCTGAATCGAAGCCTGAAATGATGATGCATGAGCCTGAGAATTCAGCCTCGGCGCCGTAGAGAGTCTCCAGAAGCAAACGGTTTCCCAAGCAATGGCTGCAGGGGTTTGGCAATACCAAACCCCTGTCATGTTTCTATGACAATTGACGCCCCTTGGCCACTCTTCAGGGAATTCTCAGCAACTGCCCCCCCTTTCCTCCCTTGGAACCTAAGCGTTTTATCGGGGCTTACCCAGAATCTTCTCATCTACTTAGCGTTTCATACTAATTGTGGCCGATTCAAAACCTAGGTTAACGGTATGTTCAACACCTCAGATTACATTGACCTGTTGCAACAATTAGAGCAGTTTTTTACCGCAACCGCTGAAAAGAAACCGATCGCGAATCCGCTTGACCCAGACGTGCTGCGACGGCAGCTTCAACTTGAATTATCGGCAGAGGGTGAGCCGTTGGCGCAACTGCAATCATATATCGCCGACTATCTGAACTATGCCGTGAAAACAGCCCATCCGAACTACTTTAACCAACTCTGGGGCGGCTTTAATGCGGCTTGTTTCATGGGGGATATGTTAACCAGCGCCACGAATACGTCCATGTATACCTACGAGGTGGCTCCGGTTGCGACCCTGATCGAGAAGACCCTAATCGCCAAATTAGGGGGGTTGGTTGGGTTCTCTGACCCGGACGGCCAATTTACCACAGGCGGCAGCAACGGTAACTTCATGGCCATGGCCATGGCTCGTCATCGAGCGGTTCCCACCCTTAAGCGTCAGGGCATGGTCAATGGTCACAATCTAGTCGCCTTGGTTTCAGCGGAATCCCACTATTCCTTTATGAAGGCGGCTCATCTACTAGGACTGGGAACGGACCAATTATGGCAAGTTCCAGTGGATGGAGCAGGCAGAATGGATATTTCGGCGCTGGAATCTCTAATTGCTAAAGCTAAGTCGCAAGGGGATCACCCGTTCTTTGTAGCGGGAACCGCTGGCACTACAGTGCGTGGAGCTTACGATCCGCTGGCTCAGATTGCCGCCGTGGCCCAGCGAGAACACCTTTGGTTTCATGTGGATGGGGCTTGGGGAGCCAGCGTACTGCTGAGCCCTACCCATCGGCGCCTGATGCAAGGGGTGGCGCAAGCAGATTCTGTGGTTTGGGACGCCCACAAGATGATGGGGATGACCTTGATGTGTTCTGTCTTGTTGGTCAAACAGCGGGGCCTGATGTTGAACACGTTTTCCACTGAGGGAACCGATTATCTATTTCACGCCGCCGATACCGAGCTGATTGATCTGGGACCAGGAACGATGCATTGTGGTCGACGGGTGGACGCCGTCAAACTCTGGCTGACCTGGAAGCAC
>JAKSDM010000067.1 GCA_022360135.1 Pseudanabaenales cyanobacterium
AGGAAAGAGGCGATCCCCCCTTAGCACAGGTGCGGCTGGCTGTAGATGAATCTTCCTTATGCTCTAATCCCGGTTCCCGAAAATGAACTTGAGGATGAATTACACCCGGCAACAAAATCAGCCCAGTTGCGTCAATCTCTTGCATATCGGGGGAAGAGGGCGTTGCGATCGCCCTATCCACGGCGGTAAAGGTTGTCCCCTGAATTCCGACATTCCCCTCGAAGCAATTGCCAGAGGGCGACAGAATGTGAGCATTACGGATAACGATAGAGAAAGACAAGTGTGTAATTCTTTCCACTTTGCGACCTTGCCCTGGCAGTTTACCTATTCCAGCTCTAAATTTACTATGATCTTTGGATTGAACGATTATCATTAGGATTTCTCTCGCCCGTGTCAGATAATCCCAACCAACCTCAATTGTCCAATTCGGATGAGTCCGAATCCCAATCAGCTGCTCAGGCTAAACCCGCCACAAAACCGCAAAATAGCCAAAATCCTTGGATTGAAGGTTTCCAAACCATCGGTCTCAGCATTGTCTTGGCGTTAGGGATTCGACATTTTGTGGCGGAAGCGCGCTACATTCCTTCGGGTTCTATGGAGCCAACATTGCAGATTAATGATCGCTTAGTCGTCGAGAAAGTTAGCTACTATTTCAACCCTCCCGAGCGGGGTGACATCGTCGTGTTCTGGCCGCCTGATGAATTGTTCCCCAATACGGGACGACGCGACGCCTTTATTAAGCGAGTAATCGGTTTACCTGGCGAAACTGTCCAGATTGAAGCAGGCAATGTGATCGTTGATGGTCGATTACTGGAGGAAGAATATATCAAAGCGCCGCCTGAATATCAATGGGGTCCCGAAACGGTTCCCCCATACTCCTATCTGGTGCTTGGCGACAACCGTAATAGTAGCTACGACAGCCATTCTTGGGGCTTTGTCCCGCAGAAGAATATCATTGGCCGGGCTGTGGTCCGCTTCTGGCCCCCTGATCGAGTGGGGGGGCTGAACTAACCGGAACGGTTATCCACCCTGTACTCTTACCTCGCCGCTTTTCTGAGACGGTAGAATCAAAGGAAGCAATAGATAATTTAGACTCCATGATTCCAACTGTTATTGAGCAATCTGGTCGGGGTGAACGGGCTTTCGACATCTATTCTCGACTCCTGCGAGAACGCATCGTCTTTTTAGGACAGGAAGTTACGTCGGAGTCAGCCAATTTGATCGTGGCGCAGATGCTGTTCTTAGAAGCCGAAGATCCAGAGAAGGACATCTATATTTACATCAACTCTCCTGGCGGTTCAGTAACAGCCGGTTTAGGTATTTACGACACGATGAATCATATTCGCCCCGATGTATGCACCATTTGTGTTGGCCTAGCAGCAAGTATGGGCGCATTTCTCCTGAGTGCAGGTAAAAAAGGCAAACGCATGAGCTTGCCTAATTCCCGTGTGATGATTCACCAACCTTTGGGAGGAGCTCAAGGTCAGGCAACTGATATTGAAATCCAAGCTAAAGAAATTCTCTACCTTAAGCAGCTGCTGAATAAAGCCTTAGCCAGTCATACAGGGCAACCCTTAGAAAGAATTCAAGATGACACTGAGCGTGACTTCTTCATGTCGCCTGATGAGGCAATGAATTATGGTCTAATCGATCAGGTGATTGCTCGTCAGTCAGTAGGCAGTCGGCCGCAGGCGGTTTAGGGGGATTAGCTATTGACGCCTTAACCCCGTCAAATCTGAGATTCTATTGGAGAGGTTTGGGATTCGAGGTACAACAGAAAAGCCAGCAATTCTTCATCGCTGAGTTGTTGGCGGGAGCGTTTTCCGTAGGTTTGCTCCAGATACTCGCGCCCCTGAGCGCTTGTCCAACCCAATCGTCTAAGTTCTACATCGGTTTGAGCGATGATATCTGAAAGATCGACTGGGCTCTGAGCAATATTGGGCGTATTGAACTGGGCGATTTTAGGCTTTTCAACCTCGTCTGAGGGTAAATTTGCTGTTTGGGGCTCAGACTTTGTCAGGAAAGTCAGTTTCTCCACTGAATCATTGACGGCAGGGAAGATATCAGGATCAGCTTTGGCTAGTTGAGGCGGTTCAGTCAGCTGGCTGGCTGTGGGCGCAGTCTGATCGAGAGTGGGCGTAGCCTGATCGAGCATAGTTTGGCTGAGGTTGATCGGCAGGGTTGGATTAGTACTGACGGCTTGTTCTAGAACCAGAGTCTGTAAAGCTCTAACTCGGGCCTGGTCTTCGGCTGCTTCGATACTGGGAGCAGCCGCCAGACCTGTAGCCAGAATAACGCCCTCTACTTGCACCTGAGCC
>JAKSDM010001003.1 GCA_022360135.1 Pseudanabaenales cyanobacterium
GTAGATGACTTTACCCTGACTGTCAAGAATTCGACTGACGCCATGCGCTTCTACATGCTGACCTTCATTGGCTAGAGTGCCATAGGCGCTAGTCAATTCCAGCAGATTAACCTCCCAAGCCCCTAGCGCCAGCGAATAAGTAGGCTGCAGTTCGGATTTAATTCCCATGCGTCGGGCCATATTAATTATGGGCTCAAAGCCTACATCGATTAACACTTTAACGGCCACAATATTGATCGAAGATGTCAAAGCGCGTTGCAGAGAGACATCCCCGCTGTAGCGATCGCGATAGTTCTTAGGCTCATAGCCATCCACCACTAACTTGGCGTCCAGGTAAGACTTATAGGGAGAAAAGCCAGCGGCGACGGCGGTCGTGTAGACGAACGCCTTGAAAGTCGATCCAGGTTGTCGCTGAGCCTGAGTGACCCGATTAAACTGGCTCTCATTGAAGTCATTGCCCCCCACCATCGCCTTAATTTCCCCATTTCTGGGGTCAACCGCCACCAAGGAGGCTTGTTCAAATCGCTGACCCGGACCTAACTCTTCAATCGCTGTTTGAACCGTCTCTTCAGCCGCCTTCTGCCAATCAAGATTCAGGGTTGTCTCAACCGTGAGACCTCCGTTTTCCAGCTCTTCTGGTTGCAGAAGCTGAGCTAATTGCTGCTGAATATAAATCGTGAAATAGGGAAACTCACTATAGAGATATTTGGGTTCATTCGGCGTTGTGGCGACGTCGCTATTCAACGCAGCTTGAGCCTGAGAGGCTGTAATCGCCCCATTTTCTAACATGTGCTTAATCACAAGGTTGCGTTGTTTCCGCGCAGCATCAATATCCACGAGCGGCGAGTAAACACTCGGAGCAGGCGCCATACCGGCAATCAGAGCCGCTTCTGCTAAGGTCAACTGATCAACAGATTTAGCAAAATAAATCCAGGCGGCATCCGCTACACCATAGGCTCCAGCCCCCAGATAAACCAGATTTAAGTACCTTTCAATAATTTTTTTCTTATCTAACTCTCGCTCGATCTTGAGCGCCAAAAGCGCTTCTCGAACTTTACGCTGAAAGCTGCGATCTTGATCCAAAAAGACAATTCGAGCAAGTTGTTGGGTGATTGTGCTGGCCCCTTCTACAACTTCACGGCGACGCAAATTGGCCAAAGTGGCTCGGGCAATAGAGGGGTAGTCAACCCCATGATGCTGATAAAAACGTCGGTCTTCAGCTACAATGAAAGCCTCAATTAGGTTATTGGGAATGTCCTCATAGGTCAGATTTTCTCGAGTCGCCGGCCCCAATTTTTGCAGGATCGAGCCATCAGCCGCTTTGATGGTAATGGTTCCATGGCGCTCATAGGTAAGGACCTTAGATACCTCCGGTAGATTTGCTTCCACCGTTTGCCAAACGCGATAGCTGCGGGTTATCCCCCCGGCTATACCCGCGCCTAGGACCAAAGCCAGCCAAAATAGCGGCCGGAAATAAAGTGGCCGACGTTGAGGCGGGGGCGGATAGCGCCTATGAGTTTTGTCTTGGGGAAGTAGAGGATCTTGAGAGGGGGATGCAGTTCTGGTGGGGACTTTGACTCGGCCGTTTGTGGAAGCCCCCTTAAGCCGGGTAGAGGTGGAGCGTATTGGTTTAGAGCCGCCGAGGATGGTCGATACCCTTATCAGCCTAGAGATGAAGTCTGTCACGTTGATTCCTCTTACACCACCAAAAACTCAGTCATGCTTAATTTCCCCTGTAATGCCTGGTTAGTATCGTTTCATTCGCAGGTAGACTACAGGCGAAATGCTGCTAGCTCAATCTCAATAAATCAGCGCAGTCATCATCTTACGCTTCCTGTTCCGGTCAAATCTAGGGCAGGCGGAAATTTTCAAGCGCATTTGTAAGATGATCTATCTAGCAACAATTGTTTAATAATGTATCAAAAGTTTATAGTGCGCCGAAATACTTTATGGCTCCCCAAAATCAGATATCCATATTCACCTGACTCGAAATTAATCTAACTTAAACCCCAGCATGACCCAATGCCAGAGCAGTTATTAACATGCCTAAGATTAGAAAGGGTTGGGCGCTGGCTTGATACTTAACATCGTTTTCTAGCGGATTCCGCAAAAAGTACATATCCTGAAACGTAATTTGGGGAATCAACAGCAGCACTAAGATGACCGCGTAGAGATTTTGGTGAATACTGATTAAATAAGCCGCCACCCCCCCCTGAAAAACATCAATCATCAGAACACAGATCCAGGCGGCGGTGGCGACGCCAAACATCACTGGCAGAGACTTCAGACCTAATTGCCGATCGCCCTCTACACTTTTAAAATCATTCACAACCGCGATCCCCAGACCTGCCATGCTATAGAACAGGGTCAACAGCACAATCGTGAGATTGAGTTCTCCGAATAAAGCATGACCCGCCCACCAGGGCAAGGCGATGTAGCTTGCCCCTAGGGCGTAATTTCCCAGCCAGCCATTTTGCTTCAGCTTGAGTGGCGGCGCCGAATAGATATAAGACAGGAATGAGCCGCCAATCGCCAGGGCTGTCATGATCGGGAATGAATGTCCAGCCCATTGATCCAAGGCATAGGCGACACCCAATCCAGCAAACAGCAGCGTCAGGATTTGAGCCGTGACCTGGGGAATTGAAATTGCCTCTGAGGGGATGGGGCGATAAGGCTCATTGATGGCGTCGATTTCGCGATCATAGAAATCGTTTAGGGTTTGAGTATAGCCTGCCAGGAGGGGGCCTGACAGGAGCATACAAGCGGCCGCCGCCAGAACATGATCGAAAGTCCAGGTGAATTGTCCAGAGGAAACCGACCCACAGACCACACCCCAAATTAAAGGGATCCAGGTAATGGGCTTCATCAATTGTAGGCGGATCTTCCAGAGAGAGGTTTCCCCCGCCTCCGCTCCTCTCATCCCCAGCAGCTGACGGGTCTTGCCGCCCCGCTTAGAAACTTCATCTTCAGGCGCAGCGCCGGGGTCGCTAGCGATCGCCTGGGGCGTTTGCTCCATCGAGTCTATGGACGTTTCGGAGGAATTGTCAGTCATAAGAAATTTTGACTAAAAGGAAATCACTAAATACTCATCCTGGAATTTAGCGCCTTTAACCTGACGACCTTTGAGTTCGGCAGGCAAGAAAAGGTTGCGTCGCTGATCACCCGCATCAATGGTCAACTCTGGACCGTATTGTGTCAGCTTAACTTGGTTTTTGTTAAAGCCTGGTAGAAACAGGCTAACCTTGCCGGCGGCAATATCCACCGTCACTGGACGAGGCGCTTGAAGAACCTGGGTAAAGTCAGGCAGGGCATCCATTAGGGGGCGCCACTCACCAGTTTGCCAGTCGGGCATTGAGGTAACAGAGAGGGGGGAAAATTCTGCGGTCGGCAATGCGACTCCCTGAGACTGGGTGAGAATTGCCCCACCCACCGTCAACCCTACTTGCTGAGCGCTACCCCATAGATATCGCGCGGTTGCGATCGCCAGGGGATCGCTGGTGGTAACCAGGTAGGTTAATACTCGATGCGGATCGCTAATCGCTTCCCGGCCTCGATCGAGGAGGGTGTTGACCTGATTGGCGGGCTGATCCAGGATGTCGCCGGAGGAGTTGACCGCCAAAACGACATTAGCGATCGGTTGCACAAAAGGGGATAATGCCTTGGCCAAATCAGATTCTGTCAAAACATCTCGAAATCGGCGGATATACCAACCCAGAATTTCAGGTATTCCCCACATCCGCAAAACCGTTTGAGCGCCAGCGCCATCATGAATAATCACGTCATATTGGTCACTGGCGTCATATTCGCGGATGGCGTTGAGAACCAGGGCGCTGTCCATGCCGGGCAGCACTCCCAATTCTTGTCCGTACACAGCCTTAAAGAAGGGGGTGCGCAGGTACTGGGCCTCCAATTTCTTAATTTCTTCCCAATTGCGCTCTAGCTGTACGGTCGCCTGAAGATGAACCGCCCAGAGGTTAGTCTCTAGGGATACAGGCTCAGAGGTCAGGGAGGTTTCCAGAAGCAAACCGATGGTTGGTCCTGGATCTTGGCTGGCGAAAAGCACCCGCTTCCCTTGATGGGCTAACTGCTTAGCGGCGGCTATCGCGGTGATCGATTTACCTACCCCTCCCTTACCCAAAAAAGTCAAAATTAAAGCCATCGTTTCAGTCTGGCTAGATTAGGGCTACTTAGTCAAGGTCAATTCATCTTCAAAAAACCAGGTGGTAAATTTATCGTTAAATTCAACCACCACACCCACATCGCTACCATCCACCAGCTTGTATTGTTGGACTACGCCGCTTTGACCCACACGAGCTGTGATTTCTTTAGAAACACGATCTCGCAACTGATTAACCGTTACTTTCTGTCCGATTTTCATACCTATTCTCAACAGGGCTCCCAAACTGGATTTACTTTAAACCAATCCACAGTTTATCAGCGTCTTGCTCCCTATTGGTTTATTCTAGAAGGCTTAACTGAATTTAGGTTATCAACTGCTAACGGACTGAGGCGCAAAATATACTCATGCTGGCGAAGCGAATTCTTCCCTGTCTAGATGTCAAAGCCGGACGCGTCGTGAAGGGGGTCAACTTCGTAAACCTTCGAGATGCAGGAGATCCAGTCGAACTTGCCCAGGCTTACAATCGGGCTGGCGCAGACGAATTAGTTTTTTTAGACATCACCGCCACCCATGAAGACCGAGACATTATTTTTGATGTGGTCTATCAAACGGCGGAGCAAGTTTTTATCCCTTTAACTGTGGGCGGTGGCATCCAAAGCTTAGAAACAATTAAAAAATTGTTAAGAGCAGGAGCGGATAAAGTCAGCATTAACTCATCAGCGGTCCGCGACCCATCCTTTGTGAATCGGGCCAGCGATCGCTTTGGCGACCAGTGCATCGTAGTGGCGATCGACGCTCGTCGCCGCCGCGACCCTAAAAATCCCGGCTGGGACGTTTACGTTAGAGGGGGACGGGACAATACCGGAATGGACGCGATCGCCTGGGCGAGTGAGGTGGTGCAGCGGGGTGCAGGTGAGTTGTTGGTCACGAGTATGGATGCTGATGGCACCCAAGCAGGCTATGACCTGGAGTTAACTCGCACGATTGCTGAAAAGGTTCCTGTGCCTGTAATCGCCTCAGGTGGCGCAGGCGCCTGCAGCCACATTCATACTGCTCTGACAGAGGGCCGAGCCGAAGCCGCCCTTCTAGCCTCCCTATTGCATTACGGTCAATTGACAGTAGCTGAAATTAAAACCTATTTGAGTAAGCATCAAGTTTCAGTGCGAATTTAATCTTGACTAAGCCATTCAGCCAATTGCTGATGAGAATGGCTCACATAGCAGTCATTTTTCTTAAAAGCTGTTACGATACGTAAAGAATGCATTCCTAACTTAAGGTGCATTACATAAGATTTGACTACTTGCCTTAAGTATTAACTTTTATGATGCTCCTGATACTGGTTATTGTGATCGGCCTTGTGGCTTGGGCGCTCCGCCTAATGGAGCGGGCCATTGAAGGGCAGGAGTTCTCCTTGATGCTAGCGGGGTTTTTAGTTGCCTCTTCAGCGGCGGCAATGTTAGCGGTTTATTTTCTCATGGGGCATTATATGGTCTTCATGACTGAAGCGGTTCATTCTCAGCAACTGCCCGATTCTACCTGGTTGGACCAAACTAGCCAGATTCCAACTTGGCTGGTGCAAGCTGATTCATTCCAGCCTTAGCCCTTTCCCATCCCCCCATCCCGCTTTCTTATAAAGTGTTCCTGATGTGGTTAGGGATAAATACATTAGGAGAAAATTAGGAGCAAAGCATTTGGATTAGAAAAACTGGGATTCAGCCAGAGATCAGCGCCTGAGCGCCTCGCCGCTAGCGGCGATATTCATTTTTCTTAACAATCTTCTAATTGCCATCGCTCTAGCGTAAGAGCGCCCTCCAGGTGGCAGGCCCAACAATACCATCAGGCTCGATATTGCTGTTGCGTTGTGCTTGCCTAACCGCTCTTTCCGTTTCAGGGCCAAATACTCCATCGACTGAGCCGTTGTAAACCCCTAGCGCCTTAAGCCGTTCCTGCAATTGAGCGATAGCGTCGCCATAC
>JAKSDM010001766.1 GCA_022360135.1 Pseudanabaenales cyanobacterium
CGCCATTGTTACTAAAGTGCGTTCTGGATAGAAATATGTTTTGGGGGGAGATTACAAAATGCTGAAACGAATTGCAGCACTGCTGCTGGTGATAATCGCTCTAAGTTTGCAGGGTTGTGTTTCAGCCACAGTGGGATTGCAAAGTTATGCTGACAACTACGATGGATATAGTTTTCTGTACCCTACGGGTTGGGTGCCGGTAACGGTCTCGGATGGGCCAGATGTGGTGTTTCGGGACATTATCAATGCAACGGAAAATGTCAGTGTAGTAATGAGTCCTGTGTCTGCAGGCAAAACGTTAGAGGATTTAGGCTCACCGACTGAAGTGGGTTATAAACTCTCTAAGAGCATTAATGCGCTTACAGATAGCAATCGAGATGTCCAACTTGTCAATGCTGAAGCCGTTGAGTCTGGAGAGTTGACTTACTACATCTTGGAATATGTCGCCAATCTACCGGCTGGAATTCGTCACAATCTCGCCAGCGTTATCGTCAGACGAGGACAACTTTTTACCTTTAACGCGTCTACCCCGGAAGACCGTTGGTCCAAAATTGGAGAAGTTCTGCGCCAATCCGTGGAGTCGTTTTCGGTGTATTAAATGTCTGTTCCCCAATTCGTCCTTGCCTCTGCGTCTCCGGCGCGTCGTCAATTATTAGTTGCTGCTGGCATTCAACCTTTTGTTCACCCGAGTCAATTCGACGAATCTACGGTTCAGCTTTCTAATCCAGCAGAACTTGTCCAAGCATTAGCAAAGGGTAAGGCAGAAGCAGTGGCGCCGCAGTTTCCCAGCGCGCTGGTGCTGGGGTGTGATTCGGTCTTGGCTTTTGAGGGGCAGATTTATGGCAAGCCAGAGAGTCCAGAGGTGGCGATCGCCCGCTGGCAGCGTATGCGGGGACAGGTTGGGGAACTCTACACTGGCCATGCCTTAGTCGCTCCAAACCGAGAGAATACGCTGATTTGCCGCCAGGTAACTCGGGTGTTTTTCGCCCCTGTGAGCGATCGCCAAATCGAAGCCTATGTCGCTTCAGGAGAGCCCCTCAACTGTGCTGGGGCGTTTGCAATTGATGGCAAGGGGGGGATATTCGTCGAAAAAATTGAAGGCTGTCACACTAATGTTATCGGCCTCAGCTTGCCGCTACTGCGGCGGATGCTGGATGAGTTAGGCTACAACGCGACAGATTTTTGGTAGTTTTTCCGATAGGTCGCCCTTTGGCTGAGGTCTGAAACCCCTATAAGAGGCGTCTATGTTAATCCGGAAAATCTTTGCGGGTTTGGGAATATAGGAGTGAGTAGTGAGGATTGAATCTGGCGCTAGAGTCTGCCTCCTAGTGGCAAATTTCTCTCTGCTGCGCCCGCATTCAGGCTCAGCCACACTCTCCGGAAAACCGCTATAATCCCTTAATCTTTTTTCTTGCTCTCCCAAAATTCATCATGAATTCATCTGCAGAACTTTTCCCTTGACTTTTGCTGGGGGCTCACAGAATCGCCCATTTAGCGTATTTTAATTGACAGATAAGAGTCTTATCTTAAGGAGCACTGGTAATTGTAAGAAGTCATGATGAAATTAGCGTTGAAATATCGCTTCGAAAACTGTCTAATGGCATCCTTCAGTTTGGCCGCTGGCTTAGTGCTGGCGCCAGCGGCATTGGCGGCAGAGATGGAAATGCTCAGGGCGGAATTGGGGGAGGTGACAGCCGAATTTTTGGCTGAGGCGGGAGAGTACTGCATCAAAAATCCCCAGATCAAAATTGAGCGCCAAGGGCGAGCCATCCTGGATAGGCCCTTAAGCGATCATATTTATGACGAGGGCATGGCTTGCCAGGTCCTTGAACTGGTAACCCAGGATTTGGATGGCGATCGCGAACCTGAAGTCATCCTAGACTTCTACTCTGGCGGCGCTCACTGCTGTAACACCACAGTCATTTATAGCTACAACCCTGACCGAAATCGCTACAGAGTTATCAACCACTATTGGGGCAATGGCGGTTACACCCTCGAAGACCTGAATGGAGATGGCATTCCAGAATTCACTAGCCGAGATGATAGCTTTGCCTACGCCTTTGCCGACTATGCCGCCTCTCGCTATCCCCTACAAATCTGGCGATATCAACAGAATAAACTGCACGATATCACCCGCGATTTCCCCGACAGGGTTTATAACCATGCGCTTCAACTTTGGCAAGAGTACTCTACCCTGCGTGATAAAAGGGCAGGCGGACTCTCTCCAGAAGAAATTAGGGCGCGGCCTCAAGTCGAACAAGCTGTATTAGCGGCCTATTTAGCTGATAAATACCTGCTGGGTCAGGAGGAAGACGGTTGGCGTCGACTCTGGCAAGTCTATTGGTGGAGAGACCGCCACGACTTTTTTAGGAGCCTGGATAGTTTTCTACGTCGGACAGGCTATATTCCAGAGTTCTGATTGTTGAACTCTAGGGACTGGAGACTAGGAAAATAGCTAAATACCACTTGACACTGGATGCTGTAAATTTGGGAAATGCCGTCTGAAAGCGGGCAATAGTTTAGGATTGATTACACTCCGCTTTGCCGAGATGGGTTCAATCTAATGAGGAATCGCTATAAGCAAATACCCTCAGATTGCAATGCTGGTTATGGCGACCCCCCTTTAAAATGGTCAAAGTGATGTAAAGAGGCTGTCATAGTCGCTCATTTCCTTTAGTCAATGGTCTCTCATGGCTTTTTCCTCGGTTACCCGCGCCCTGGGGCGATCGCCCCTAACCACTGAACTCCTCAATAAGCTCAACCAGAATCAGTTCCTTATCCTAAATGGCGTCGCCCGCCTACCTAAGGGCTTAGTCACCTCCGCCCTGGCGCAAGCGCAGCAGCAACCTCTACTGGTTGTCACCGCCACCCTAGAAGAAGCCGGACGCTGGGCGGCGCAACTCGAAGCCATGGGTTGGCCAACCGTCCACTTCTATCCCACCTCCGAAGCTTCCCCCTACGAACCCTTTGACCAAGAATCTGAAATGACCTGGGGGCAGTTGCAGGTCCTGGCGGATTTAGTCAGGAGTCAGGAGCAGGGGAGCAGGGGAGGGGACTCCTATTCCCAAACCCCAAGTCCCGGGGGCAAAATCCAAAATCTAAAATCCAAAATCCAAAATCCCAACCTGGCCATTGTCGCCACCGAGCGAGCGCTTCAACCCCACCTGCCGCCGGTGGAGACGTTTAAGCGCTACTGTCTGACCTTGAGTAAAGGCATGGAGTTGAATCTGAAAGACCTCAGCCAGCGCTTGGCCAGCTTGGGCTATGAACGGGCGGCGATGGTGGAGACTGAGGCCCAATGGAGCCAACGGGGAGATATTGTTGATGTGTTTCCAGTGGCCTCAGAGCTACCGGTACGGCTAGAACTGTTTGGCGATGAGTTGGACCGGTTACGGGAATTTGACCCGGCTAGCCAGCGTTCCCTAGACAGCATCGATAATCTTACCCTCACGGCTACCAACTTCCGTCCCATCATCATTGAAACATTGCGACAGAAGCATCTATTGGACTCGCTTTTGTCAGAGGCGGGCAAGGAAGCTCTGGAAAACGGCCAGCCGCTTGAAGGCATCCGCCGCTACCTAGGACTGGCCTTCCCTCAACCGGCTTCACTCCTGGACTACCTACCAGAAAATACTCTGATCACCCTGGATGAGCCAGACCAGTGTCGGGCCCATAGCGATCGCTGGTTTGAGCATATCGATGAACATTGGAAAGAGGAAAGCGACAGGATGAAGGAAGAAAACTCATCCCTCTTCCTGTCGCCGGCATCGCTGCCGAAAATTCATCGCGTCTTTGACGAATCCTTGGCGGATGTTGAGTGCTTCCAGCGATTGCATCTTTCAGAAATTGCTGAGGAAAACCAGGGGCTGAATTTGTCGAGTCGTCCGACGCCCGCCGTGCCTCATCAGTTTGGCAAGTTAGCTGAGACGTTGCGACAGGAGCGCGATAGCGGCTTCTCTATCTGGTTAGTGTCGGCGCAACCCTCGCGTTCCGTTGCGCTGCTTCAGGAACACGACTGTCCGGCGCAATTTGTGCCCAATCCCAAGGATTATCCGGCCATTGAGAAGTTGCAGAATCAGCATATTCCAGTCGCGGTGAAGTACTCTGGCCTGGCTGAACTAGAGGGCTTTATCTTGCCGACCTTTCGGGTGGTAGTGGCGACTGACCGAGAGTTCTTTGGGCAACATACGCTGGCCACCCCCAGCTACGTTCGTAAGCGACGCCGCGCCGCTTCCAAGCAGGTAGACCCCAACAAGTTACGCCCAGGCGACTTTGTGGTCCACCGCAGTCATGGTATCGGCAAGTTCCTGAAGCTGGAAAGCCTCACCCTAAACAATGAAATGCGGGAGTACTTGGTCATCCAATATGCGGATGGGCTATTGCGAGTCGCCGCCGATCAATTAGGCTCCCTTTCGCGCTATCGGGCTACAGCGGACAAACCCCCAGCCCTAAACAAAATGTCCAGCAAAGCTTGGGAAAAAACCAAGGGGCGTGTCCACAAAGCGATCAAGAAAGTGGCGGTGGACTTGCTCAAGCTTTATGCCCAACGGGCGCAGCAGTCGGGGCATACTTTTCCAGCCGATATGCCCTGGCAGCAGGAACTAGAAGATTCCTTTCCCTACCAGCCCACACCCGACCAGCTGAAAGCTGTCCAGGATGTCAAACGCGATATGGAGAACCCGCGGCCGATGGATCGGTTAGTCTGCGGCGATGTTGGCTTTGGTAAGACCGAAGTCGCCCTCCGAGGCATCTTCAAAGCCATTACCGCAAACAAGCAAGTAGCGTTGCTGGCGCCCACTACAATCCTGACTCAGCAGCATTACCATACCCTGAAGGAGCGGTTTGCCCCCTATCCGATCCAAGTGGGGTTGCTCAACCGCTTTCGGACGGCTGAGGAGCGGCGGGACATCCAGCAACGGCTGACAACTGGAGAACTAGATGTGGTGGTGGGCACCCATCAGCTTCTGGGTAAAGGGATCAGATTTAAAGATCTGGGGTTGTTGGTGGTGGATGAGGAGCAGCGATTTGGCGTCAATCAAAAGGAGAAAATCAAGGCGCTCAAGACTCAAGTGGATGTGCTTACCCTGAGCGCGACGCCGATTCCCCGCACTCTCTATATGGCCCTGTCTGGGGTGCGAGAGATGAGTCTGATCACCACACCGCCCCCGTCTCGACGTCCGATTAAAACCCATTTGTCTCCCTATGCCCCGGAAACCATTCGTACCGCTATCCGTCAGGAGTTAGACCGAGGCGGCCAGGTTTTCTATGTGGTGCCCCGAGTAGAGGGGATTGAGGAAGTTGCGGGTCGTCTACGGGAGATGGTTCCCAGCGCCAGACTGACGATCGCCCATGGTCAAATGCCCGAAGGAGAGCTGGAAGCCACCATGCTCACCTTCAGTAATGGGGAAGCAGATATCCTGGTATGCACTACCATTATCGAGTCCGGTCTAGACATTCCCCGAGTCAACACCATCTTGATTGAAGACGCCCATCGCTTTGGGTTGGCCCAGCTTTACCAATTGCGCGGACGAGTGGGTCGGGCAGGCATTCAAGCTCACGCTTGGCTGTTCTATCCCAAACAAAGCCGGCTGACTGACAAGGCCCGTCAGCGCCTGAGAGCGATTCAGGAATACGCTCAACTCGGTTCCGGCTATCAACTGGCGATGCGGGACATGGAAATCCGAGGCGTCGGCAATCTGCTGGGGGTGGAACAATCAGGGCAGATGAACGCCATCGGGTTTGATCTATATATGGACATGTTGGAGGAAGCAATCGCAGAAATCCGCGGTCAAGAAATCCCCAAAGTGGAAGATACTCAAATCGATCTCAACCTCACCGCTTTCATCCCCACTAGCTATATCCCTGACCTGGATCAAAAGATGGGCGCCTATCGCGCCCTAGCATCCGCCGAGAGTCGGCGAGAGTTAACTCAGTTAGCCGCTGATTTGAGCGATCGCTACGGTCCCCTCCCAGGTGGCGTACAGCAATTGATCCGAGTGTTAGAACTGAAGCAAATCGCCAAACAGATTGGCTTCTCTCGGATCAAACCAGAAGGTAAGCAGCATGTCTTGCTCGAAACCCCCATGGAAGAACCTGGCTGGAATCTGCTCAAACAGAAGCTGCCCGACCATCTCCAGTCTCGCTTCGTCTACACCCCCAACAAAGTCACTGTGCGGGGACTAGGGGTGCTGAAACCTGAGCAGCAGCTCGAGAATTTGATCGACTGGCTCAGCCGAATCCAGAATGCATTGCCGGAACCGGCTTTAGTGTGAGAGACCAGGGGATAGAGTGATGGAGTGATGAGTGATGAGTGATGAGTGATGAGGTGATTCGGATCATCAAATAACCTGAACCATTTTGCCAAACTGAACGCTGGGTAGTGTTCAATAGATTCAATGCAATGAACAGATTTAACGCGTTTAGTGGTTACCCAAAGACTATGCCAGCTTCCCCTCTATATCCCGGTCAATTTGATCAACTTAATGTCGAAACCTTTGCTCACCGGTTTACGCAGCAGCATCAATCTCTGCAATTGATTGATGTCAGAGAACCCAACGAAGTTGCGATCGCCGAGCTGAAAGGTTTTGATCACCTCCCTCTAAGCCAGTTTTCAGAGTGGGCCGAGCAAATTCAGACCCGTTTCGACCCGACTGCCGAAACCATTGTGATGTGCCACCACGGCATGAGATCGGCTCAAATGTGCCAGTGGTTGGTCAGTCAAGGATTCACCGATGTCAAAAATTTGGTGGGCGGTATCGACGCGTACGCTTGCGTTATCGACCCAACCATACCTCGTTACTAGATTTGACCCTGTGTTTACATCCATTCGGCCTAAACGCTCAAATTATCGATTGCTTGGCCTTGTGGGGCAGGGGCATTTTGGCCGAGTATTTTGTGCAATTCATCGAAAAACGGGGAAACTTGTCGCTCTCAAGGATCTCAATCGCAATCGTCTATCTACCCATAAGTTTCTGCGAGAACTTCGATTTCTGATCAGCCTAGAGCATCCCAATATCGTTGCCTGTCAAGCCCTAGAGCATACCGCTACGGGGCGTCAATTAGTCCTAGATTATTGTGAAGGCGGGATGCTGCGCCATTTGATAGAGCATGACACCCAGTTATCCTTAACCGAATCCTTAGCAATAGTTGCAGATGTCTTAGCCGGCTTAGACCATGCCCATAGCCAGGGAATTGTCCACTGCGACATCAAGCCGGAGAATATTTTGCTGACCCTTAAAGCCAATCGATGGGTCGCCAAACTCTCTGATTTCGGCATTGCTCGGTTGAGCCAAGAAGTAAACAATGCTCAGCTGAGTGATACCGGCTCTCCCGCCTATATGGCTCCAGAGCGCTTTTATAATCAGTATTCCATCAACTCTGACATCTATTCAGTTGGGGTTATCTTGTTCGAACTCCTGACGAGCCGTCGCCCTTTTTCAGGCACTCCGCTGGAGTTGATGCGGGCTCATCTCAATCAGCCAGTTTCTATCCCGGAGACCGTCCCGGAGACACTGCAAGACATTATCCATACAGCCCTACAAAAGCTTCCCACCCACCGCTTTCAGTCGGCAACCGAAATGTTAGCCGCGCTTCAGGCCGTTCAGCAACACCCGGTATCTGCTTTAACTCAAGGCTTTTTGCCCAATCCTGAGATTGCATCATCCTCTGCCGCTTTCCAGGTCCAGGCCGCCGAAAAACTCTCCATGCCTCTCTATGCTTTAGCTGTGGCGCCCGAGGCATGGCTATATCAGGGGGGCGGCGACCAACTGAAACTCAGTTTCTACCCAAAAGGGTTACTGAGTGCTGAGAATTCTCCCATTGCCCCTCCCCCCATTTCACTTCTCCATCCCATCCAAGCGTTAAAGATTATCCCTCAGGGCTGTTGTGTGATTACCAACCGCTCTATCCATCTGGCGCCATTTGATCAACAACCCACTCAGCCGCTACAGCCTGCTGCGATCGCCCAATTTGGCGCCGATAGCATCACCACTGTCGCTCCAAATGGTCAATGGTTCGCCACGATCAGCCAGAATCCAACAGGTCAGCCAAGCTGGCTACAGATTGGCCGATTACCCACCCTAAACCAAAGCAATCGCCCCGATCCCCGCCTGAGACAGACCGAAATATCTCATCAGGCCGCCTCTCTGTTGCAGATTCTACCCATCGACAACAGACATTTAGTGCTAATTTCGACCCAATCAGTTTCAGGCAAGGGAACTGCTTTCGAG
>JAKSDM010000567.1 GCA_022360135.1 Pseudanabaenales cyanobacterium
AAGAGCTGCTCTCCTCCCCAGCGGATACTCCAACTGACGACTCCAGCCAATCCACTACAGACGGTTAAGGCTAGGATAGGTTTCCCCCAATCTAGCCAGGGTAATCCGTTCAGCTTACGATCCAGCAGCACCAGCATCGCTAGCATCGAAATGATATTCACCCCAACCGTCGCCAAAACCAGGCCAGGGGCACCTAATAGTTTAATTAAGATTAGGTCTAGTAAAGCATTCAAGCCAATATTGAAAAGGCTGATGCGAAAGGGCGTCTGGCCGTCACCCAGGGCGTAAAATACGCGTACCAAGACATCCCGTCCTAAGTAGACAAACATGCCGATCCCGTAAGCGATCAGAAGGGAGGTGACCACCTGCGAGGCTTCTTGGTCAAACGCGCCACGCTCATAAATGACCCGCACAATCGGCAACGCCAGGGTAATGATCAGGGCGCTGAGGGGCAGCATGGTCAGGGCTACGAACAGTAACGCCTGACGAATGCGGTTTTTTAAATCGGGCCAGTGGATTGGATCGGCTAGCCGAGCAAATATAGGTAAAAACGGCACCAGAATGACATTGGAGATAATCCCCAGCGGCGTTTGCACGAGTAAATTGGCATAGCCTAGGGCGGCGGCGGTTTGGGGTATATAGGAGGCAAAGAACAGATCGGTGTAGACATTGATTTGCATCATGCCAGAGGAGAAGGTGGCGGGGCCCAAAATCTTGAAGACATTTCTGACGCCTGGATCTTGAAATTGGAGCCGTAATCTTAGCTTTCCCAGCCCAGAGCGCCATAGGGCGGGAACCTGAGCCAGCCACTGCAGAACCGCGCCAGCCAAGGTGCTCAGCGCCAGTACAGAGCCTCCCAACAGGGCATATTCGGGGGCTGCAATGTCGCCCCCCAGCCCTAAGGCCAGACCCCCCAGCCCCAATAAAACCATGACGCTAGAAAACAATGGGCTGATGGAGGGCAGCCAATACTGATCGGCGGCATTCAGCGCCCCAAACCCGATACCGATTAATCCCGCCAACACCGCCATCGGGGACATAATCTGCAATTGCTGAATCGCGATCGCCCGACTCTCTAACCCCACCTCAGACTGACTCAGCCCTCTCGCCACCAAATCAATTAGAGGCGCTGCAAAGAGAATCAGCGCCGCCATCACCCCCAGCAAGACAATGCCTACCAGGGTCGTCATGGTCTCAATCAGGGGAGCTATCTCTTCCTTTTTGCGTTTTGCCGCCACACTGACAATCGCACTGTGAAAGGGTCCATTAATCCCCCCCAATAGCACCAACAAAAAGCCGGGAATCACATAGGCAAAGTTGTAGGCATCTGCTACGGGGCCGACTGCAAACGCCGCCGCGATCGCTTGCTGACGCACCAGACCAAACACTTTGCTGATCAGGGTTGCGATCGCCACAATGCCTGCAATCCCAGCTAGGGAGCGAGCCCGTTTTTTTTCAGTCACAAAAATTGCAAATCGTTAAAGGACCTCACCTATTTAAGCGCGAATTGACTAGGGCGGGGGAGTCAACTGCATAAGTCAGCGGGGTACGGATCTAATAACTAAAAAGATAGAGGTCTTGGATCCGGATCTCTCTGCACTGAGAAAGAAGTGCTTATCTGAATCTAAACCAGGGGATAGCAAACCATGAAGGAGCAATGGAAAAAGGGTTTGGTTAGATCATTAGTCTGGGTGGCGGCTGAGATCTTCCTCAACTACTTAGGGGTAGATGATTTGGCTGATTACAGCGAATTTGTATTTGAGCGCCATATCAGTGAAACGGCATTTGCCCGGCAGGTCGTGGTGTTACAGGGCTGATGCTGGAATCCTCACCATTGACTGAAGGGATACTTAGCCAAAGAAGAATTGAAATAGCGAGGGTCGTCGGAAACTTCTTCGCCAATCCACTCAGGTAAATCAATGATTTGACGCTCATTTTCAAGTTCCACTTCCGCCATAATTAGCCCAGCGTTGTCCCCCATGAACTCGTCCACTTCCCAAGTCAATTCATTGAGTTGAACTCGGTAGCGCATCTTTTCAATCAAGGGAGTGACACAGAGAGCATCCATCATGTCCAGAGCATCCTGCGCCGGAATCTCATATTCAAACTCAGCCCGAGAAATCCCCACATTTGGGCCTTTAATCGTCAAGAAGCCTGTTTTTCCAACCACCCGAACTCGCACCGTACAGTCCTCAGTGGGTAGATATCCTTGACGATAGACTTGGCCTACAGCTAAGGAGCGCCATGTATCCCCCTGCACTAAAAATTTCCGCTCAATTTCCTGACCCATAGGAGCTTCTAGTCAAGTAAACTTTACACTCTACACCCTATACCCTACACTGAATGGCACTGAAATAAGAGTTTATTAATTGCTAAAAGCCCTGATATTCGGTAGGGTGGGCATTGCCCACATGGCTTATTTCAGTGCCATTCTACCCTACACCCCATCTTTACCCGAAGAGGCTGGAAAATTTAAACAGAGATTTACCTGAATAATCAATAGGGGTGTCCATCCTTATGGGTAAAGGTCCATCCAGCAGGGGTGTCTTTAGCCGATAGATCATCGTCAGGGTAGTGGACACTATCGTTGGCGGTTCTGTCTCCAATTTCTAGATAGACAGCAGGCTGATCCGAACGGTTAACCAGATGATGACCATTGGATTCGCCCGCCGGGAAACCGGCCATCATCCCTGGCTGGAGTCTCTGCTCACCGGCATCGGTTACCAAGGTGAGTTCGCCTTCAATGATATAGACAAATTCATCCTGCTT
>JAKSDM010000191.1 GCA_022360135.1 Pseudanabaenales cyanobacterium
CCAAAATCCAAAATCCAAAATCCAAAATCCAAAATCCAAAATCCAAAATCCAAAATCTCCGATCCCTACCCCCTATCCCCCCTACCCCCTACCCCTCCATGTCTCTCAAACCCTCTCAAATCCAAGCAATTCTGAATGCCAAACAGGATGACTTCAAGCGTTTCGATCGAACTGCCTTAAAGGATTTACAGCAATATCGAGCAGCCTGGGTGGAGTTTGCTCAGCAATCGGAGGGAGAGCAGGCTATTCAGCTCGCCGCCCACCCGGATAAATTAGGCGCGCGTCCCTTAGAATCTTTCGCAGAGACTCAACAAGGAATACTAACTGCTCATCTGATATGGCGAAACCGGGAAGAAAGTCTAGCCTGGGTGCGCGATCGCTTGACTGGCATAACCACATTCGCAGTAGATGGGTCACAAATTTTCCCCAATAAGGATTTTTCTATTCCAGTGGCGCTGGTGCAGATTGGTTGGTTTGAGAATGGGCATGATCAGGTGGGCAGCTATGAGAAAGATATCCAGTTAGATGTCATGACGCCAGTAGATCTCCAGGCTGACCAAAGCAATGAACCAGTTGATCGCAGAGTGAATGTCCGCCGTTTCGAGATGGAAACTCAACGATTGGTGAAATATATCGAATCTGTGGCCGATCCCAGCCGCTGCCTAGTTTTCTTTGACGGTTCGCTGGTCGCCACCTTTGCGGAGGCCTTTGACGAAACGACACGACAAGCTTATCGACGCTGCCTTTTAACCCTGCTGCGGGCCAGCGAGAAACATCGGACCCCGCTATTGGGGTATGTGGACACCTCCTACGCGCGTGACCTCACTACCCTACTGCTGCGGCTCTGGCGGCTGTCAGAGTCAGAAGCGGTTCATGACGCCCAAATACTGAATCGGTTCATGAGTTGGGGCGATCGCACTCCTTTATTTCAATGTGAGCGGGGAGGAATTCTGGAAACTTATCAGGAACAGCGCGATCGGATTACCTTTACTTACCTCAAGACCACCCGTGAGGGGTATCCAGCCCGTTTGGAAATGCCCCGATGGATTTGGGAAGCAGGTCTGGTCAATCAGGTGGTGGACTGGGTGCGAGCCGAAGTGATTATCGGCGGGGGTTACCCCTATGTGATTGAAACGGCTGACCAGACAGCCGTTTTGCAGACTCAGGATCGGCAAATTTTCTATCGCATGCTGCAGGACTGGGCTGAACAAGAGGGCCTTAACCTGCGACTGTCCCGAAAAATGGTCAGCAAAGCCCGACGACGTTAACTCAGTTGAAGCCAGCCCCCAAGAGCAGGCTGTCCTGGTCAGTCTCGCAATCTATCCCCTTACCTGACCACCTGACCCATATAATCTCCCCAAAGTCGGGCCGCCTGACCACTGCTACCGCTGGTTGGGGAATTGTCATCGTTACCCAACCAGATACCTGTGACCATTTGGTAGCGAGGGATATAACCGATAAACCAGAGGTCGCGATTATCATTAGTTGTGCCAGTTTTTCCAGCTTCACCCCAGCCTAGAAGGGCGGCTCGACCGGTTCCCCCCTGCACCACACCCTGTAGCAGGCCAGTCATCATGCCAGCAACGTTGGCGGATAAGACTGCCTGGTTAAAGTCACTCGTTTTGGAAAAATCGTAGATTACTCGACAGGTCTCGATATCGTTGGGTTGAGTGCAATCACTGCTGTCCAAAACCCGCTTAATGCCATGGGGACGATTCCAGACGCCAGCGTTTGCGATCGCCCCAAACGCCCCCGTAATTTCCAATGGCGTTACCTCACTTCCGCCCAGAACCAGACCGGGAACTGGATTGAGGTCTGACTGGATACCCAAACGGCGAGCGGTCTCCACAATGTTATTCAGCCCAACATCCTGGGCGATTCTCAAAGCAACAACGTTTTCAGAGCGGGCCATGCCAGCATACATATCAAGGCTGCGGCTGCCGGAGCGGCAACCCTGGAAAAACTGTCCCCGCCAATTGAACCCTTGGCAGGAATAAGTTCGACCGGGTGAAATTCCCTGTTCCAGCGCTGTCGCGTAGGTGAAGACCTTGAAGGTGGATCCCGGCTGCCGCAGCGCTTGGGTGGCTCGGTTGAACTGGCTGGTCTGATAATCGGCTCCGCCCACCAACGCCCGCACCTCACCATTTGTTGTATCTAGCGTCACGAGAGCGCCCTGGGAAAACCCCTGGGTCGACCCTGAGTGACTGATGGTGTCCCGCACAACGTTTTCGGCTAAGTTTTGCAGATCCAGATCTAAACCTGTTTCGACAATGAAGCTGCCTTCACGGGCTAATTGTGAGCCCAACACTATTTCCAATTCATCCAAGATGTAGCCATAAAAGTAGGGGGCTCGAGTACTCTGCAGCGCCGCCTTCGCCTTAGGACTAATCTCAATCCGCGATCGCCGAGCCCGTCTAGCATCTTCCAGGCTAATCATACCTAGGGCGGCCATGCGATTGAGGACACGATCGCGGTACTCTACCGCTGCCTGATAGTCTTGTACCGGATTAAAGGCATTGGGCGCGGGCAAAATCCCGGCCAACGTAGCAGCTTCCGACAAAGTCAAGTCCTGAGCCAATTTGCCGAAGTAGAACTGAGCCGCATCTTCAAACCCATAGAGATCACTGCCCAGATAAACCCGATTAAGATAAGTTCGTAGCAGAAAATTCTTGCTGTAGAAGGTTTCTAACTTCAGAGCGACAATTGCCTCGCGAATTTTTCGCCCAGCTGAATCTTCGGTGCCCACATAGTCTCGATAAATACTGCGGGCCAGCTGTTGGGTTAAGGTGCTGCCCCCTTCCCGAATTTCACCGCCGCGAATGTTGGTGACTAACGCCCGCAGGACGCCAATCGGGTCAACCCCTAAGTGCCAGTGATAACGAGAGTCTTCCGACGCAATCACAGCTTTGGGCAAATAGGAGGAAAAGTTAGAGAGCCGGGGCTGCTCAATATGAGCTTGATTACGGGGCGATCGCAGCGGCACGGGGGTATTGTCCTTATGGGCATAGACAATAACAGGGCCTTGCACCGACTCTGGCAAAGGGTGCACCTTGATTTTGGGCCACTCAATCCCGACAATCCACAGCACCGCCAGGACGCTGCAGCTAGCGACCCCATAGAGACTATATTGCGCCATTCGCACGTACCATGGCGGCGGATCGACGTAGCGAATCGTTACTGCATCCTTCAGTTCCGCTGGTCCTAAGGTCAGGACATCGCCGTGACGCAGGACCGTGGAGGCAAGTCGTTTCTTGCCTCGATACATGCCGTTGGTGGATTTTTCATCCCGAATCACAAAGGAATTAATCGGTTTCTGGAGATCGCGGGTGAGAGAGACGTGGATCTGACTCACCAGTGGGTTGCGCACCACAATGTCGCAAAGTTTAGAACTCCGACCCAAAACATAGCGTTCTCCCAGCAGCGGGTAGATTTCTCGCTTGCCAGACTCTTCGATCCAGAGTTCAGCTGTTCGAGCCCCTGGCTTGAGGGCGAGTTTAGAGAAATCAACCTTCGCCTGAACAGTTTGAAGCGCCTGGGTAAGGGCGCCTAGAATGGTTTGCGGTGGTTTTGGCGGCTTAGGGGGACTCATGCGAAAGGCATGGGAAACCTAGATATATAGACAGAAACAAGCAACTGCATCGATATCGCGGAGACAGGAGCTAGACAGCCCCAGGCAATATATCTCGACCCAGATTAACAGAACATTGCAGAATAATTTCTGACTGTGTCTATCGACCTATTCTAATGGCAACCTCTATGAATGCCAGTTGAATCAGCCAGTTTTCTGGAAAATCGTCGAAATCGATAGGTAGATCGGGGGGAAGTGGGGAAGAAACAAATTTCTATTACCCCATCACTAAGTTACCCGGCGGCAAAATATTAAACACTCCCTATTAACCATTAACTCCTAACCAATGAGACATTAGATGTTTCAGATTTTGTTCCGGTCATAGCTAAGGGCATTCACTGAAGTCGAAGATGTTTGGCTAGGCAAGAATACCCTAATAAGGGCGCAGTCAGGTTGTAGGGCGAATCATTTGGAGCCAGATCGACAGAATAGCCTGAAGATTGACAGCCAAATAATTCGGACCTACAGATGCTGCCATTTTGGTGTCTGTCCTTTATGGGAAACTTTCATCAAAATTCCTCGGCTTAGTGGAAATCGACGTCCCAGATCTGAATATGGATCTGATCGTATTGGTTGCGTTCTATCACACCTCGGAATCGACTCTGCTCGAACGTATACCGGTTTAGCTGGTGCGATCGCACTTGCTTTAAGGCCGTCTCAATCGCCACGGTGGAGCGGCCCTCCAGCATGTTGACCAGCACTATTTGCATGATTCCAGGGTCCATTGACTGAGCAAACGCCGCTTCTGACTGATGAACTTGTCCGGTGTCCCGGTCGTAGAAATAGGCTAATGTGGCTCGGTTGGGCGTCAATTCATAGATAGCGGCGCGGGTATTGGGCCAGTAGCCCTCACCGACTTGGTCGGGCTCACCCCATTCTTTGCGAATTTCATCCTCTGACGTGCCTGGAGAAAATCCGCGTATGACGGGAGTAATCTGATTGGCGACAACGCCCACTTGTAAACGAGCGTTTGCTGGATCGCCTGCATTGACTAAAAGCAGCGGTCGATTGGCAAGGGGGTTGGAGGCGGATAAGTTGTCAGCCGGGGCGTCAATCGCCAATTCTGATTGGGTGTCAGTCGGGTCTAGCGAGCTTGATGATGGGTCGGATTCTAAGGGTGGGTCGGATTCTGAGGGGGCAGTCTCCAAGGTGATAGGGGGAAACTTTATCCTGGAAAAGTCTGGGGTTGAGTCCAGATCATTGCTCAAGTCCAGTTCGGGCTCATCCTGAGCGGTGGTCCATTCCATCCACCCGGAGAGTCCTTGGGTAACCTTCTGGTACAGGCCAAACGCCCCAAATCCTAGAGCTGCAAAGGTAATCATAGAGAGGGTTGTCAGGGTCCAAAAAAGGCCACTGCACCCACACCCGCTGCTTTTTTGCGCCGCCGCCGCTACAGTTTCCGTTGGCAGTTCATAGATAGGCGCTGGATCAGGCGCCAGCTCCCCTGTGGATTGATCCGTTTTAGGGTAATAGACAGGGGCGACAGCCACTGTCGCCTCTGTCTTACCCCATTGGCTCTCAGGAGTACTCAATGTCTGGGGCTGGAAGCCTTTAGCATTAGCTTGTGGGATGAGAGAGAGCCATGCATCCACTGTAGTGGGCCGATCGTCAATTTCCAGCGCCATGCCCCGCATGACCACTTGATTGACGACGGGACTTAACTCGGGTCGCAGATCTCGGGGCGACTTTAAGGGCTGACGATGCCGCAAAATCGAGGCGATCGGCGCTTGCGCCGTCAACAAAGAGTACAGCGTCGCCGCTAGCCCATAAACATCCGTTGCGGGGGTACGTTTGGCTCGGGATAGATATTGCTCAATCGGGGCGTACCCGGCTGAAAGGAGGCTGGTTTGCGTTTGCGTTTGATCCCGTCTGAACTCGCGGGCAATGCCGAAATCGATCAAGATTGCCTCCCCAGTGCGATCGTCCACCATAATGTTGTGAGGTTTAACATCCCGATGCAAGAGGCCATTCCGATGCACCGCCTTCAAGGCCGCCCCAATCTGGGTTATGTAGGTTATGGCCACCGCCTCCGACAGCGGATGGTCTGGGAAGACGATCTCTGATAGGGGCCGACCTGGAATGTAATCCATCACCATGTAAGGCAGATGATCTTCCGTGAAGAAATCGGTAACTCGGACTACATTGGGATGAACACAGAGGGCTAGCCGCCGAGCTTCGTCTTGAAATTGATGCTGCAGGTCACTCAGGTTAGGCGCATCCCACCAGGTTTCATTCAAGGTTTTAATCACCACAATCTGCCCCAGACGATTATGGACAGCCCTGAAGGTCAGGCCAAATCCACCCCGTCCAATTTCTTTCTCTAGGGTGTATTTACCTGCTTGTAATGACTTGCCGATCAAGTTGCCCATAGCCGAAGTCATACACAAATACTACTGAAGTTCAACCTTTTGGATAAAAGCGTTGTTGGGACCTAGGGTTAGTTTAAGGGAGTGACGATTAGCATAAGCTTTAACGACCTTTCTGTAGAGAGCATGTTTTGTGGGAAGGGTGACAGACTCACCCTGGTTTTGATAAGTAATTTCATACTTTACTGTCTTTAACAGTTGGGGGGGCTCAAAGCGCTCCCGCTGTTGTAGTCGCTCCTCCAACTCATCAACGGTAGGGCGAGGAGGAACTGCCGGCCACCAAAGTCCCTGATCATCGGGGCCAGTCACCGCCCCATCAGGTGGAACGCCATTTCGATTCAATAGCGAGACTGAGGCAAATTGCTCCTGGCGACCCGTTCGAGGTCTATCAGGATTAGGGCCTCTTGGCCGATACTCAACCTGCCAGGTATAGGTAACCCGGGCAGTGGCTTCGTATTGATTAGTGACCACTGTGTCACACCCCACTAAACCCAGTGTGAGAAGCAGACCAAGCAGAGCAAAGAGCATTGGCCTCAGCCAAGCTCGATGGGCGATTAGAGGATAGCTATTTAGCGGAGAACTGTAGAGGCTCATAGAACTTTCCAGGACATCCAGCCGATCGATCAAGTAATTGTGACAATTAGGGGTCTGGTTTGAATGGTTGAACGCTCAATACTTACCAACCTACACATAGGGTTGAAAATTTATAGGGTTCAAACATTTATTATCTCTACGCTGATTCTATGATGGCCAACTCAGCTAAAAGGACGCTTCTTCGACTGGCCACTGCGCTGGCCAGTCGATCTACCGTTGCCATTGCCCGGTGATCGGATAGCGGCGACCAGTAAGCAAAAAATCCCGATATTGATGAAAACATCGGCTAGATTAAAAACTGGAAACTGAATCAGCCGAAAATCCAGGAAATCAACCACCTCACCTGACAAGAAGCGATCAATGCCGTTGCCTAAAGCTCCCCCTAGGACAAACCCATAGCCCGCTTGTTCAAAGCGATTCGCCAATGGGGCTAGTAACCCCAGCAGAATCAATCCCAAACTGACGACTAGCGATAACCAGCGCAACCAATCGCCATTCTCGCTAAATAGACTAAAGGCAGCGCCTGTATTAGTCACATAGGTCAAGTGAAATACACCTGGCCATAACGGAATTGTCTGAGGCGGAACCGTAAGTTCAAACGTCTGAACCACCCAAAACTTTGTCAACTGATCGAATCCTAACCCAATCAGCGCGGCAACCCAAAAAATCCAATTTCTAACGGTCATATGCATTAGTAAAACATAAGGCGCCGCATTAAAAACGCAATCACCGAGACAGCACAAGCAACGGTTAAATGGCCAGGCAACCGAATAATGGAATAAGCTAGAGTGGCTTCCCATAGGGAAAGGGAGGCGCTGTTAGCCCAACCTAAAATATAGGTCAGCACCAGATAACCTAACCCAACACCATGAATAATTAGCAGGCCGCAAAGAGCGCTGAAGGCCAATGTTTCCAGTTTAGGCTTAGCTTGGAAGGCCAAAAAACCACACATCCAAGCGGCAGGGACAAATCCTACTAAATAGCCAAAACTAGGCTCTTGCATATAAGTCAGGCCGCCCCCTTGGTTAAAAACGGGTAATCCAAACACTAATCCTAAGATTAGATAGGCGATTTGAGAGGCTATAGCGGCGTTCTTTCCCCCTATGCAACCTGTGAGCAGAACTGCGCCTACCTGACAATTAACGCCAAGGGAAGCGATATGAATACCCATCTGCCCCCAATACCAGGGCGCATTGGTAATGAACGCCTCCAGCCAGTTACCCGCAATCGTTAGGATCAATCCACTCAAAGCCCATAGTAACTCAGTTGGCGCAAACACCTGTTCAGTCCCCATCAGTTGATGGCATATTGTACCCTTCTTGAGGGTTTTGGAGACCAGTTCCACAGCGCTTACAAAATAGGGCGTCTGCATCGTGGGTGGTAAGTCCGCAACGACTACAGGCAATTAGAGCGGGGCGCTGATCTTTGACAAACTGCTGAATCAGATTCCCAAGCTGGCGTGGGATCAGGGCAATCCCAGTGAGAATCATCATAACTGTCAACCAACGTCCCCCTTCCGAGGTCGGGGTGACATCGCCAAAGCCCACAGTGGTCATGGTGACCACAACAAAATAGACAGCATCTAGAAAGGTCTTGAATTGCTCGGGGTTATTGGGATGCTCCACCTGGTAAATCAGACCCGAGTAGATAAAAATGATGGCGAATAGGGTAAAAATGATTTGAACAAAGATCAGACTTTCATTTGTGGTAAGACGTCCAAATAGGGTGAGCTTCTCCATGAAGCGGACTAATCTCAGAATTCTCAACCATCGCAGTAGGCGAATGAATCTGACATCTAAAAATCCCAGTAAGAATGGCAGGATGGCGATTAGATCAACCAGAGAATAGCCGCTAATCAGATGAGAGAATTTCTGCTCAGCACACCCGAGACGAACTAAGTACTCAACTGTGAAGGTGAACAGAATGAACCAATCGACAATTCGTAAACTGGCTCGCAGGTTGTCAGAAATTGGATAGGTCTCAACGACAAAGATGATGGCGGATAAAAGAATCAGGCTGGCGATCGCAAAATTGATGATCTGACCGACCTTAGTTTCCATATCATCCAAGTAAAATCTAACCTTCTGTTGCAGCTGCATAAGGATGGAGGATTAAGCTGATGTGCATTCAAGTTGCAGAATTCGGGCGCTGCAACCCAGTTAGGACAAGGATTGCTCTGGAAAAATTAAAATGCCGATTAGCTGACAAGAGAGTTGACCCAGCCTAACTTTTACTAAGTCTTTCCCCCAATAGCCATCTGAGGCGTTTTGTCACTGACAGACAGTGGGATAAGATGACGAAGCAACTGTGAACGGTGGCAGAACAGGGAAAGCCCGGTGAAAATCCGGCGCTGTGCCGCAGCTGTGATGAAGAAGTATTGAGTTACTGGTTTTGAGTGATGATGTTGATAGTGATTTAAAACGCATAACTTAGCCATTCAAAATTCAAAACTTCCTTCTTAGCCAGAATGCCTGCTTGCCTCCTCTCACTCTACTTCCTGCGTCACACAGGAACGGAGTTTATTGACCCATGTCAACGATCAATTTCATTCCCAGCTTCAATCATGTGGAAGCGTGTTCATCCCTTGCTTTACCTAAACTGCCGATCCAACGCCCGCTGTTAATGGTTGGCCATGGTAGCCGAGATGCTGAGGGACGCCAGAATCTCTTAGATTTTGCGGCTGCTTATCAAGCGCTAGACAGGTCTCGTCCCGTCATACCCTGTTTTCTGGAACTGACCCAACCGACAATTCAAGATGGAATCGATCACTGCGTAGCTCAAGGTTACAGCGAGATATCAGTGGCTCCCATTCTATTGTTCGCTGCCCGGCATAACAAATTTGACGTTACCAACGAACTGGATCGAGCGCGTCAGCGTTATCCCCAACTTAAGCTCTACTATGGGCGGCACTTTGGCATTACCCCTGAGATTTTGGACCTATGGCGATCGCGCCTGACGACGCTGGATGAATCAACCCATACGGCTGAGGGAATTTCTCGCCAAGATACAGTCCTATTGTTTGTGGGCCGGGGATCCAGCGACCCAGACGCCAACGGAGATATCTATAAACTGGCCCGTATGGTGTGGGAAGGCAGCGGCTACCAAACGGTGGAAACCTGCTTTATCGGCATTACCCATCCTCGTTTAGACGAAGGCTTTCGGCGGGCTCGCCTGCACCAACCCAAGCGCATTATTGTGCTGCCCTACTTTATGTTTACAGGGGTGCTGTTGAAGAAAATTTTCGACACGGCGGCTCAGCAACACACTCAATTCCCTGAAATCTCGATTATCTGCTTACCGGAAATGGGGATCCATCCCCAACTTCTAAGGGTGCTGCGGCAGCGGGAGATTGAGACCCAACTTGGTCAGGTGCAGATGAACTGTGAAATGTGTAAATTCCGTCTAGCGGCGCTATCTCAAAATGGGGTCGCCAGCCATACCCATAACCCTGATCATCAGCATGTTCACAATCACTCTCACCATGGAGGCGATCATGGCCACAATCATACCGTCAGCGATCCCTATGCTGATCCAAATCATTACCATAAGAAAATCTGGCAAGTTCCCTAGAAAATTCTTTTAACTTTGCGTTGTCAATATTCATGGTCCCTATGGCTGACGAAACAGAATTATCGGTGGGCGATCGCGTTCGTGTCGTCGCGCTGCCCCCCTATATCAAAACGGCTGAACCCATGCCCATGCTGCGCCCTTCCGATTTACTCCGGATTGGCGAAGAAGGAGTGATTTTTGATCGCCGCCCTGGCGGCTATTGGGGGGTTCGCTTCGAACGCGGCGCATTCTTAATCGATCGCCAATACATTGAGGCTATCGATGCGGAATCGGAAAGTGATAGTGCTTAGGGCGCCGCTTTAAGTGGGCGTCTGGCATTTAGTCAAAATTAGCCAATGTATGCTACTATACCCGTGAGGATTTGAATTATAGTGATGAGTGCAGAAGTTGTCTGCACTTTTTTATTTATTTGATTTATTTGAAATTTCCGGAATTTTGGCTTAATTTGACTCGATTGGCTGATCGCCTCTATCAGGCCAATAACTAGGCCCAAAACATCCCTGGCGCATCTTGTAGGCGGTTGTCTGGGTAGGCTGAAGAAATTTTCTTAAATATCAACCACGGAGTGATATAGCAGACATTTCAATCTCGAAAAGCGGGATGAGTATATTCTCAATTAAGCTACAATTGTTAAGTCTTCTTTACAGGATTTCACTTTAGCGAATACTCCTGGTAGAGAAAGCCTTGCTCAAACCTTTTCCATCGCTCAGCTCCGAGGCATAATTCAATGACTCTGCCCATTCGCAACGTCGCTATCATCGCCCACGTTGACCATGGTAAAACCACCTTGGTGGACGCTTTACTGAAACAGTCCGGCATTTTTCGAGAGGGAGAAGACGTTCCAGATTGTGTGATGGACTCTAACGATCTGGAGCGAGAGCGAGGGATTACCATCCTCTCCAAAAACACAGCGGTTCGTTACAAAGATATGTTGATCAATATTGTCGATACACCAGGGCACGCTGATTTTGGCGGAGAAGTGGAGCGAGTGCTGGGCATGGTGGACGGCTGCATTCTGATTGTGGATGCAAATGAAGGCCCCATGCCTCAAACCCGCTTTGTCCTCAAGAAGGCATTGGAGAAGGGGCTTCGCCCCATCGTCGTGGTGAACAAAATTGACCGTCCTCAAGCCGAGCCCTATGGGGCGATCGATAAGGTTCTAGACCTATTCCTGGCATTAGGAGCTGATGACGATCAGTGTGAGTTTCCCTATCTCTTTGCATCGGGGTTAGCCGGTTACGCCAAGGAAGACCTGGATGCCGAAAACAAAGATATGCAACCCCTATTTGAAGCCATCTTGCGGCATGTGCCGCCACCTGTGGGCGATCCCGAGAAGCCGCTTCAGCTTCAGGTGACAACCTTAGACTACTCCGACTACTTGGGTCGGATTGTGATTGGGAAGATTCACAACGGCGCCATTCGCATGGGCCAGCAAATTGCTTTGGTTAAAGAAAATAATCAGGTTGTTAAAGGTAAGGTTACCAAGTTGCTAGGGTTCGAGGGCTTGAAGCGAATCGATATCGATCAAGCGTCTGCTGGCAGTATTGTAGCGGTGGCCGGATTTGCCGACGCCAATATCGGCGAAACCCTCACCTGTCTTGATGAACCGCAAGCCCTGCCTTTAATCAAAGTAGACGAACCGACCCTGCAGATGACATTTGCGGTGAATGACTCCCCTTTTGCCGGTAAGGAGGGCGATTATGTCACCTCGCGGCAACTGCGCGATCGCCTCATGCGCGAGCTAGAAACCAACGTAGCCCTGCGAGTTGAGGATACCGACTCCCCAGATAAATTTGCCGTGTCAGGTCGGGGTGAGTTACATCTAGGTATTCTAATTGAAACCATGCGGCGAGAGGGGTATGAATTCCAGGTCTCCCAACCCCAGGTAATTTATCGGGAGGTCAACGGCCAGCCTTGTGAACCCTATGAACTTCTCATCCTGGATGTTCCAGAAGAGGCCGTTGGCGGCTGCATGGAGCGCATTGGTCAACGCCGGGGCGAAATGCAGGATATGCAAGTAACTGGAAATGGTCGCGCCCAACTGGAGTTCGTCATTCCGGCTCGGGGATTAATTGGTTTCCGAGGAGAATTCATGCGGCTAACCCGGGGTGAGGGGATCATGAACCATAGTTTTCTGGACTATCGCCCTCTCTCGGGTGAGGTTGAGGCTCGACGCAATGGCGTCATGATTGCCTTTGAGGAAGGCGTCGCCACCTTCTACGCCCTCAAAAATGCTGAAGACCGAGGTGTTTTCTTCATCAGCCCCGGCGCCAAAGTCTATAAAGGCATGATTGTGGGAGAACACAACCGTCCCCAGGATTTAGATCTCAATGTCTGTAAAACCAAACAGCTCACCAACCACCGCTCAGCCACTGGAGATGAACTAGTACAGCTCCAATCGCCGATGGATATGGGCCTCGAGAGGGCATTGGAGTATATTAGCTCCGACGAAATGCTGGAAGTTACCCCTGAGTCAATTCGGCTGCGCAAGCTGTCCAAAAAGTTGGTGCGCCGCTAGGTTCGGTAATGCCTACTCCTCAACGAATGATTAATTGGCTGGAAACCCACTGGGTGGCGCCTTCCTACACGGGGTGGGTATTGCTTGGCTTAGCCGTATTTTTCTTTGCCGCCGCCACCAATACTTTAGCTGGCTGGCTTTATGTTATGAGCGGCATGATGGTCGCATTGTTGGCGGTTGCAGCTGTGCTTTCTCCTCGAGCTCTTAAGGGAGCCCTGGTCAGTCGCCAACCCATTCGCCCAGTTAGTGTGGGAGATGCTCTGCGCATGGAGTTAACCATAGAGAATTCCTCTAACCAGGCAAAAGCGCTGCTGCAAGTTCAAGACTTACTCCCCAGTGCTCTGGGGCGAACTAGCCAGATCCCGATAGCGGCGATCGGCCCCCACGCCAGTTACCGCTGGATTTATCAGCTGCCGACACAGCAACGAGGTATCTACCGCTGGCGCACGGTTCAACTCCGCACCGCTGCTCCCCTCGGTTTGTTCTGGAGCTGCCGCAGTCAAGCCGCTAAGGCGGTCGCGGTCGTCTATCCAACCGTTTTGCCTCTCAACCGTTGCCCGCTGATTGATCAACTCGGTCAGGAAGACGGGATTCAGTGGCGACGGGATCGGCGATCAGAAAACGCTTCAGAAGGCCTCACCCGAGCCCTCCGTCCCTATCGTTGGGGAGATCCGACTCGCCTTATCCACTGGCGCACCAGCGCTCGGCATGGGGAATTGCGGGTTCGGGAATTAGAAAAATTCACCAGCGGGCAAGGCGTGATTATTGGCTTGGACAGCGCCAGCACTTGGCCAGCAGCGGCTTTTGAACAAGCCGTCATCGCTGTTGCTTCCCTCTATTGTTATGCGGTTAGTCAAGGTGTAGTGACGCAGGTTTGGACAGCAAAAACTGGACTGATGCGAGAAAAAAGCGTTGTCCTGACCGCCCTAGCGGCTGTCGCCCCCAACCAAGTTAACCCTCATCATCCGCTGCCTAAAGTCCCTTTAATTTGGCTGAGTCAAGGGGCTAGTTGCTCAATGCAACTACCTGCAGGCAGCCGCTGGGTTCAGTGGCTAACCCCCTCCCAAAGAACATCGTCGCCCCCGATCCAAACGACTCTTTCCCCCCAAGCAGCACGTCCTTATCCTGGACTATTAATATATCCAGAAAGTTCGCTCCAAATGCAATTGCAGGCTGATGTAATCTGAGCTAAAGAGGAATACAGCAGAGGTCCGCCAGGAACAGTAAAATGCTCCTATGGTAGACGTGAATCGTAAGACGTGAATCACTATCACACCCTACAAGTCACTGCATCGGCTACCCAGGCTGAGATTAAGCAAGCCTATCGCCAGCTAGCTAAGCAGTTTCATCCCGACAGTCAGAACGCCAGTGCGGGTCACGAGCAAATTACTCGGATTAACGCGGCTTACGAAGTGCTTGGCGATCCCCATCGTCGTTTGGATTATGATCAGCAGCTGCAGGCTCAGGCTCAAGCTCAGGCTGTCGGATTAGCGGCAGAAAAGGATACGCGCAGCCGCTATCAACGCACGGTCGATTTACAGAATCACTACCGACGTCAACGTCAAGCTAAACAGCAGGCGGATGATCAGCAGCAACAATGGCTAAACCAGGTCTACAATTCGGTTGATAGGCTGTTGGCAAAGATTCTCAATCCGCTCAATAGTCAAGTAAGAGCGTTATCAGCGGATCCGTTTGACGATGATTTGATGGAGGACTTTCAGATTTATTTGGAAGACTGCAAGGGATGGCTAGAAAAAGCCCAACGTACTTTTCAATCCATGCCCAATCCACCGCACCTTGCTAGCGTTGCAGCCAACCTATACTATTGTCTGAACCAGCTAGAAGACGGCATTGAAGAAATAGAACGGTTTACTATTAGCTACGATGACAGCTATCTGCACACAGGGCAGGAATTGTTCAGGATTTCTAACCAACTGCGGCGGGAGGCGAAAGCAGGGATTAAAGCAGTTTTTTAGGGGGGATTCCTCCCGCGCCTGATAGTCACTGCAAATTTATTGAGGCGCCAAAAAAGGTACTGGTTCCGCACCCTGGGGAAAATTGATGAAATACTTTTAGGGTAAGAATTTAGACGGAAGTTGCGCAAGCTAAAACGGCATGAAAACCTGACAATGTAGTCATCGGGAGATGGTTCAACGCTCCCATTGATGTGGTTTTGATACAAAAACACACATAATCTGATCCTGTAACGGCTCGTTCGCTCATTTCTGAGCAACGTCTGGAATAAATTAAGTTTGCACCGGAAGCACATAAATCGTTTCTGGGATCTTCATCAGCGCCAGGACTTGACGTTGCAGGTCATTGAGGGGTGTCATTTCAGCGGCGCC
>JAKSDM010000246.1 GCA_022360135.1 Pseudanabaenales cyanobacterium
ATATCTGTAATCGCCTTCTTGTTATATCGACACGAATTCGTCTCTGTCGAGCGAAAGGTGCCGTTTTCCCAATATTTATTACTGGGTGCGCCACCCCCACATAAACCAAAATATTCACACTCCTGACGACATTGCTCAACACCTGCCTGAATGTCTTGATAGATGTGTTTGAACTTATCAGTAGCACAAACAGATTCGAATGTATCTGTTTTCACATTTCCAAGAATGAAGTCCCCATAGGTCGGATTCTTCATCGCTAACAGTTCAGGCGAATAGGTTGTAAAGTTACCCTGATTGTCAATATTTACCATTGAGAAAGGTCGACATAACTGATTCCAGGCAATTCGTCGTTCGCTATAAATCAGGCCGCAAATTCGTTCAAATTCTCGGATCTGAAGCGTCCCTGGATGCTGTTTGACTAGAGTCCAAAACTGCTTCATAAAGTTTCGATACCGTAGATCGGTATCTGATTGAGTCAGACTAGTCGTATGGTTAATACCTTCGACTTCCTCAACATTGAAACCAACCCGACGAATACCGTTATCAATAAAAAAGTTGAATAGTTCATTGGGATAGTCAAGTGACTCTTGAGTAAGAACAGCAATGACACGAAAATCAATCTTATTTTTTTGAAGCAGTTCAATACCTCGCATCACTCCTGCATGGGTTCCCATCCCCGTCAGGGTTTTACGATGGGAATTGTGCAGAAACGCTGGCCCGTCTAGACTCACACCCAAGCAGATGTTGTGATGTTTAATCAGATCACACCAGCGCTGATTGATAAATGTTCCGTTGGTCTGAATTGAGTGAGAAACCTTGCATCCTGTCGTATTGTAACGCTTATCAATCTGCTGAATTCGGTCAAAAGCTGCTTCATAAAAGGAGATGGGAACAGACATAGGTTCCCCGGCGTGCCAAGCGACTGTGAACCTTTCCCCTAAGAAACGGCTTGTAAAGAGATGCTTGAAAATTGGGTCGAGCAATTCTAGAGATAGCTGGTTCTTAGAGCGCCGATCGGGTAGGTAACAGTAGTCACAATCGAGATTACAGAATGAAGTTGCCTGTAGAATTACCAATCGAAAGGGGCCAAAGTCTGACAGCGGCAACTCGGCCTTCCAATCGTATACAGATTTGCTTGCCATAAAATCCCCCTTGCTTGCTGCTCAATTAAAGTTCCCCGAGGCGGTTACCTGAAAATCTGAAGGCATTTCTAGGCATTGCTAATTACTACAGGTATGCATTAATGGCTGCAACGCCTAGAACCTCCTTCGTTCGCTATGTAGGGACTACCAAATAGCTGGTTGATTGACAAAAATCTAGGTCCCTTATCCTAACCCCTCTCCCAGAGAGCGAGGGTGCTGATCCACTCACTTGTTCCCGCTCCTGAGGGGAACGGGTTAGGGTGAGGGCTTTCTAGACATCCACAAAAAAGTTTTGTCAGTCATCAATCCAAGAGTCAGCAAAGTCATCAAAGTCATCAAAGAAGACATCATCAAAGCCAGGGGAATCATCAAAATCATCAAAATCATCAAAGTCATCAAACTGAGCCAGCAAGTCAGAATCGACCTCTTTATGGTTGATGTCAGCTTGCACAGAGTCCAATACAGACTTGATGCGCGAAAGACGCTCTTCAAGCGGAGGGGAATTTGGGGCGCTATCTACTTGGAGAGCAGCCGTTGCACGCTGCTGATAAATGGCGGCAAACACGATCAACAAACCAACAACACGAGCCGTGCGCGTAATTTTCATGGTTCCTGATTCCTAAAGCTACCTAAGTCTAGATTTTTGGGAAAAGTGTCAGAACTCAGTACTCGTTCTGCAGTTCTCAATAATGGGGAGAAAAATTCCGTCAAGGATAACAAAGAAGTCACTCTTTCAGAACCTTGTTCAGATTCTCTTTCTCAATCCCCAGTCTTGAGATTTCAGTTCTAAGAGTTTCATGACACCGAAATCTTATCAATTGAGGCTCTAGAAATCATGAGGCTTAAGACCTATTGCCGCTATGACTTTAGCACTAAATCAGAATTGGTACTTTTAGCCCATTGCTAGGTCTGTGTTATTCGATGTAAGCGCCCGCCTGGTCCAAGGCCAACGGCAAGCCATCCATCACAACCGTTTTCTGGAATTGCCTACCGATATGCTCTTCCAGGTTTTGCTGTACTGATTACGCTACAAGCTGAGTTACCGAGATGTGGCGGAATTCTTCCTGGTGAGAGGGTTTGAATTCACCCACAAGACGGTGCGGGAAAAGACTTTATTATTACTGTACACTTATAGCAACTCTAATTTTGTTGAGAAAGATGTGACGAAAGTACAGAGTTATTCTCAATTGCACCTAATGTCTTAAGAGTCAAGTATTGAGTGGCAGTTAATCTTTTTATGCCGGTGATATTCATGCCCTCGTAAGGTCGTTGACTTCTCAAAATTTTGAGGCACTCACCTGTTTCAATATTCCAAAAACGAATAGAGCGATCGTCACCGCTGCTGGCTAGGACCAACTGATTAATCGGTGAATCCTCCCTTGGAAGGCTGGTAAAAGTGAGGGAATAGTTCCATTGGGCGTCAGTTTGCAACACTCTGAGACAGGCACCTGTTTTGACATCCCATACCCTAATAGCTTGATCTAATCCAGCATCGACCAATAGTTGTCCATCCGGGCTGTAGGCAATTGCCACAACCAGACTAGCGTGTGCTCGAAATTGTCGCAGAGATTGTCCAGTTGCCACATCCCAAAGCTGAATTGAGCCATTACCACAGGTACTCGCTATGGTTTGCCCATCCGGACTAAAGGAGATCGCGCCTCCCCAGTCAAGTGTTACCGAGAAATGACATTCTTGATGGGTTTGCAGTGATTGAAGGCAGTCCCCGGTGATAACATCCCAAAGCTTAATGCTTCGATCAAGGCCATAACTCGCTAGAGTGCAACCATCGGGACTGTAGATGACGTTAGCGACTGGACTGCCGTGATTCAGAACGTTCAGACATGCCCCAGTCTGAATATCCCACAATCGAAGGGTACAGTCGGCGCTGCAGGTGGCGATTGTTTGCCCATCTGGGCTATAGTCCACTGACCACACAAAGCTCGTATGGCCCTGAATTATTTGCAAACATTCGCCGGTTGGAACCCGCCACACCCTCACTACACAATCGACGCCACAGGTGACGACGGTTTGACCATCGGGACTAAAGTCCACTGAACGAACCCACACACTATGCCCCTTCAAGATCTTAAGGCACTGCTCTGTCTGCACATCCCACAGCTTTGCCGTTTGCTCTTCACCACTGCTGATTAACGTTCGACCATCCGGACTAAAGGCAATCGACCAAATATTGCCCCCATAACCTCGCCAGGTTTTCAGACATTGTCCAGTTGGGATGTCCCATAGCTTAATGGTTTGCCCTTCGTCGCTACTGATAAGGGTACAATTTGCCCCAAATAAAACAATCCGCACTCCATATTTATGTCCCTGGATCGTCTTGATTAATTTTCCGGTGTGAAAGTCCCACAGTTTAATTGTTAGGTCTGCGCTGCAGCTCGCGACCATTTGTCCATCAGGACTGCAATCGACCCACCACACCCAATCCTGGTGAGCTTGAGATCGCAGGCATTCCCCCGTTTGCACATTCCACCACTTCACCTGATTGTCCATACCGCCGCTGATCAGGGTTTGACCATCTGAACCAAAGCTTAGGAATATCAAGGGTTGGGCTTGATGAGCAGGCAAGGTGTTGAGGCATTGTTGGGTTTGACAATCCCACAGTTTAATCGTACCGTCATTACAGCCCGTTGCAAGGAGTTGACCATCTGGACTGAAGCGAATGGTGGTGGTCCAAGTCTGATGATCCCCTAACAAAACGTACTTGTTGGTGGGGAGATGCCAGAGCTTAATGGCGCCATCTGTAATGGCAATGGTTTCATTATCGGGGCTCACGGTAATCGCCCAAACCGTCCCATCGTGGGTACACAACGTACGGCGACAGCACCCCGTTTGCGTATTCCACAGTCTGAGCAGCTGATCATCTCCCCCACTAACCACGGTTTGTCCGTCAGAGGTAAATGTAATGGAGCGAACAACACTAATGTGGGCTTTCCAACTCATTAATAGCTGACCATCACTCAACTGCCATAGGCAAATCCGTCCCTGTGTATCGGCAGTGGCAAGACGCGTCTGATCTGGACTAACCGCCATGGAATAAATATGGTTAAAGCTTTCAGTAAAAACGGTTTTCGATAAGTCTGAACCGGAAAAGTTGGTTTGTGGCAGGTTTATATTCCTTAAATCAGCTTGCCAGATCGTTAAATGAGAGAAGTCATATCCACTTAAGTCGAGCTGAAGCTGGCATAACACATTGAGCGTATTTCCTCCGGCATAGCCAATTTCAACGGACGGTTTGTGGCGAAGAGCGTTCAACATCTGCATCAAGTGAGCTGAGATTGCCTCAGCATTGCCCCATTGCCGTAACAGGTACTGTACGACAGGAGTCAGAATCAATCGAATCTGAATGTCTCGAATATAGTCCTTGGTTTGAGCTTTGGTTAGCGTATGGCGTTTATACAGCCAAATCGTCTGAGTTTCCAGCTCTTGGCAAATCTGTTGAATGAATTGATGGATAACATACTCCATCAACACTGGTTGTAAAGTGAAGACGGGCGTTCTGATTTCAGGAAATGTTGAGATCGATTTTTCAATGAGGGATCGCCGCTCTAACGATTCCAATGCTTCAATAAACTGGCCGGATAATGCCAGAATGACCAAATCTGATTGAAGGTCGGAGATCGACACAGGCTCACGATTAATGGCCAACCAATACATTAGTTCTTTTTCTAAGTCAGCCAGTCTATTAAACTGCTGATCTAAAAGGTCTTGGATATCGCCAAAGACAATGCTGCCCTGAGATAGGAAACTGCCAATACTGCTGCCAAATAAATCTCGAACCGTGGTTGCAACAATCTTCAGCGCCAGAGGATTTCCGGCATAGGAGTTAATTAAGGTTTGCCATTCCTGTTGAGAACCATTGAACTTACCTTTGGCTTGAAAAAGAGCTTGTCCATCTTCGAGGCTTAAACCCATGAGTGGAAGAGATCGTATAGGAAAGCGCTCTCCTTCCAAAAGTGCAATCTCCTTGGGCTTTTCACGACTGGTTATGATTAGACAGCTTTGATGTTTGAGTTCGCCAACCTTTCTAAAAAAGTCACCGTATGCCTCAAATCCGTCTCTATATTGTCCAGCTCGTCCATTACCATGATCAGACTCAGACCTCGTTAAAATCGTCTCAGTATTATCCAGAACCAACAGACAGCGATACTGTTTAAAGTACTCCAATATCTTACTGATGCTTTGATGGAGACTGTGAGGCAACCCAATCGGTTCTTCTGTCAAACATTCAATCAAATTACCAAAGAAAGTCTGAGGGTTAGGTGCATTGTGGAGAGATCGCCAAATTACAACTTCAAACTGATGCTGAATCTGTTCAGCCAATTTTATAGATAGAGCAGTCTTTCCAGTGCCGCCAATGCCCAAAATCGCAAGTAAGCGACACTGATCCTGAACGATCCACTGCTCTAGTGTGGATAACTCTTGAATTCTTCCATAGAAGATGGAAACATCAATGGCATCTCCCCAATCCCGGCGCATTCTGCTCAAATTGGCTTTGGAAGACAATTTGGGTTCTGACCCTAGTGAATGAATTGATTGCGCTGCGCTCCAGCGTCGCAACGCAGAACGAAAATTGTTTTTGGTAATCTTCTTACCCACTGCATTAGATAGTGACTTCCATAACTGAAAGCCAACGAGCTTCACGTAGTCTGCGTCATATCCGGTGTATTCAGCAATCTCTGGATAGGTCTTTTGTTCCCAAGAAAATCGTAGAATTTTAGTCTGGAGGTCATTTAATGACTCTTGACCCAGAATGATTTCAATTGTGCCTAGAGCTTCTTCAACAGTCATTGGCCACAAAAATTCTTTAAAAAAAATAATCATCGCCTAAGTTACATATTACCAAATTCGGTATTGTCCAGGG
>JAKSDM010001750.1 GCA_022360135.1 Pseudanabaenales cyanobacterium
GCAAACCCGGTTAGAGGTCTTAATTACTCAACTGGACCCTGATTTTCGCCGTCAGGTGGCTGAAAATCTGCAATTGCCCCTTGACAGCATAGAACGGTTAACTGATCTGGCTCAGATCGAGGCCACCCTGATAGACACATTACCCGCTTGTGAGCATCCGAGTGAAATTTACCAGATCCTAAGTCAGCATGATCTATCGACGCTGCTATTGGTTAGCGTCCGTAACCCACGCCCCCTCGGTCAACTTATCTGGCAATATCTGACCACCTGGTCTAAAGTCAAACCCCCTCTGAATGGAAATGACTTCAAGGCTTTAGGCTACAAACCCGGACCCCAGTTTAAAACCCTCTTAGCAACTTTAATGGCGGCCACACTGGATGGAGAGATTCGGGATCGCTCAGAGGCGGAGGCGTTTTTGGCGGCCCATTACCCCGTTTCAGACAAATCGGGGTAGTCTTTATGTCTGGCTTAAAATTATGGCTTATCTCTTATCTAAGGATAGCGATCCTCCATTTGTGTAGAATGCATTTTAGTCAAGATAGAGGGTAGAGTATCGAGCGGAGTCAATTCAAATAAAAACCCTATATTCTCAAAATCTTGTTATTTTCATAGAAATGGTCCAATTTAGCCTCAATTCACCAGGCGATAAACAGAAACAGGTTAGGATAATCAGAAGTCTTGATTAACGCTGTTCCTAACCTCCTGCATGACTCTGCTGATCGGCGCCGCTCTTCAGAATGGCCATTACGTGCTTGACTCCGTTACCCATCAGGACGATTCTGGCGCAATTTACCGAGGCACTCATGTAACCTCGGGTCAAGTGGTCTCTGTCAAATTGCTGAGGGACAACCTGCCTCAGTATTTGGAGTCATTTTTGCTGCGGGCTGAGTTAATAGATCAGATCCAGCGTTTGGCTCAACTGCGGCATCCCAATATTGTGGACAATCTAAATTGCTTTGAGGAGAACGAACTTCTTTTCATCACTATGGAAGCAGATGTGGGCCTATCCCTAGCTCAGATTGTGGGATCCACTAGACCTCGACCTTTACCCGAAGCCACCGCGCTTAGATATATGTATCAGATTGCCGATGCTGTATCGGCAGTTCGGCAGGTGGGCCTGCAGCACCTAGATCTGGATCCGCGACTGATCTTCCGTAAAGCTGGAACGAACCGGATCGTGTTAACGGGCTTTGGGTTTTCATTGGTTTCCCTAGCCGATAACAACCCCCTACCGAGTAATCTGACCGTCTCTCATCAGGACGCCTTTCAAGCAAACTTACAATCCGCCCTGAAGACAAGCAAGTCTGATATCTATAGACTCGCCGCCCTGCTCCATTATCTGCTCACCGGCGAGTTGATTACGCCAGGTAGCCAAAGGGGATTAGAGCTATTGTCGCCAAACCGACGAACCCATATTAGCAAGGCGACTGAGCAGGCCATTCAGCTGGGTTTAGGTCTGCCTAATCAGGCCCCTATATCCGCACTGAAGGAATGGGTAACCCTGCTGCCTGATTTGGCCAGTGTCAGTTCTGAAGCCCAGGTTGAGAAACCAGTATTTAAACCAGATAGCAAATTGGATAAGCCCACTGCGATCGCATCCGCCTCTCCCATACGGTCCCAGACACCCTCTCGATCAACAATTCAAGCCGCCACATCCGATCAACGCCAGATTAGCCTTTCAACGCCTGCCAAGTTACCTGTAAGACCTGCCAAACCAAGGCTTAAAATTCGAAATTTTGCCCTGATCACGACCGCCTTTGTGTCCGCCCTGATGGGATTGGGATTTGGAACGGTTTTGCGCTATGGCGCGCCTAGTCAGTCCGGCGGTATCAGATTCGACCCCGATCAATCATTTCCGCCGCTGGACAACTGGTTGGAAGAGCAGCCAGCGGTTAATTTTGATTCTCCCTATCTGCCATCAGAAAAATCCTTAGCCGGTCAGTCTAGAGCCAGGCGAACCAATGTACCCCCCCCTAGATCTGATCCCTCTAGCGCTCAACCAACAGACAATCCAACCAGACAGGAGGGGGAATTTAATTGGCTTGAGCAAGAGTCCATCATCCCAGATTACCCGGCCCTTAAAAAGCCAAGGTCTTCCTTCGGCTCGTTGTCGACCTATCCAGAAACGATGAGTCCCCTCACCCATACTCAAGCATCTCCCAAACCCACTTTTCCTGATGCGGAGCCCTTACCCTCAGTAGCCCCAAATCCCTCAACCAGCTCAGAAACCTTGCCAGCGACGGAAATCCCTGACGGCTTAAACGACGATGTTGAATCCTTGGTTGAATCTTCCTCTGGATCTGATCAACTAGCCCTCCCCATGCCAGCGCCAGCGCCTATTGTTGCGCCATCTCCAGCAGCGGTGCTAGAACTGCCGACGGAGATTGTAGAGCCCACTGAATCCTCACTGCCGGATTAGCCGCAAACGGATTTTCGGAAGCAGCCTGTTGGCTCACGGGTGAGATATAGCAATTCTCACTTGGGTTGAACACATCTCATAAAGGCGAGGTGTAGGGTGTAGTCAATGCAATTGAGAACCACTATAGATCACATCGCCTGAATTTCTTCCCGTCGCCTAAAAATGCCATTTGGGTTAGACAAGGAGCTAGAAAGAGCAAGTTATAATCTTTGCAGATGTGTGTAAAGATTCCTTTATGAGCAATTCAATGGTTCACGCCTTTTTTATCGGCAGAGCCCTGGCCTCAGCCATTGGCGAACAGATAGAGAACTTGATGACGGATGGATTAAGTAATCTGGGTAAATTTGACGCCGAGCAACGGGAGAACTTACGCCAATTTACCGAAGAAGTCTTAGCCCGAGCTGAGCGAGAGGAAGCAGAGGCCATGCAAGGTCGGTCGTCTGCTACAACATCCACAGAGCAACCGCCTCAAGATTTACAGGCAACCATTGACAATTTGCGGGCTGAGATTGCTCAGGTACGGGCTGCTTTACAGCAATACCGCGCGTCTTCGACATAACCCTTTCAAAGGTTCGCGATCGGCTTTAATGGAGTTCACTGATACGCTGCAACTAGGAGCTTGAGTGTCTGCCCTCTCTAGAGAATCAATTTCATCCTCTGTTTCATCCGCCTCCGCTGATTTGAAGGATTCCTTCGGTGAATCGGCGAACAATTCAAGGAATGCGCCGAGCCCCTTAGCAAGCTCCTCTTATCCTCCTTATCAAACAGGCCTACATTCTGAGTTGTTGAAGCAGAAAGATTATCAGCAGCCTTTGGCCGACAAAGCCTATCGCTGGAACCGAGAAAGCTATTCGAGCACAAGGCGCTTTATGGATATCTGGTCCTTTGTGCTGAAGCTGATGTCCGCCCGCTGGCTTTACAATAAAGCCTGGAGTTATGGCGGCTTGATCACTGATGAAAAAAAGGCGGCTCGACGTCGGAAACTCGCTATCTGGATTCGAGAAACGCTACTGGAATTGGGCCCTACTTTTATCAAAGTAGGTCAGCTATTCTCCACCCGGGCTGACTTATTTCCGATTGAATACGTCGAAGAACTCTCCAAGTTACAGGACAAGGTGCCTGCCTTTAGTTATGAACAGATTAAAGATATTGTCGAAGCTGACTTGGGCAAATCAGTTCCTGGGTTATACAAGACGTTTGATCCCATTCCTCTGGCGGCCGCCAGTTTAGGTCAGGTGCATCGCGCCCAACTTCACTCAGGAGATGAAGTAGTTGTCAAAGTCCAACGGCCTGGATTGCACAAGCTGTTTACCATTGACCTTTCTATCCTCAAAGGCATAGCCCGCTATTTTCAGAATCATCCAGAATGGGGGCGAGGACGTGAATGGATGGGAATTTATGAAGAGTGCTGTCGCATTCTCTGGCAGGAAATTGACTATCTCAATGAAGGCCGAAATGCAGACACCTTCCGCCGTAATTTTCGCAACGAAGAGTGGGTTCAAGTGCCGCGAGTCTATTGGCGATATACCTCACCCCGAGTCTTAACCCTTCAGTACCTGCCAGGCATCAAAATCAGCCATTATGAATCCCTGGAAGCGGCTGGGCTTGATCGGGGGCGATTGGCTCGATTGGGCGCTCAAGCCTATTTGCATCAACTCCTCAATGATGGCTTTTTTCATGCCGATCCCCACCCAGGCAACATCGCCGTTAGCCCTGAGGGATCACTGATTTTTTATGACTTTGGCATGATGGGTCAGGTATTGCCCATAACCCGGCAAAAACTTATGCAGACCTTTTTGGGGGTGGCTCAAAAGAACGCCGAGCAGGTGATGGCTTCTTTGATCGAACTCGGAGCGCTGACCAAAGTTGAGGATATGGGCCCAGTTAGGCGATCGGTTCAGTATATATTAGATAATTTTATGGACCAACCCTTTGAAGAACAGTCAGTTGGCTCCATTAGCGATGATCTATACGCCATTGCCTACGATCAGCCTTTTCGCTTCCCAGCCACTTTTACGTTCGTGATGCGGGCCTTTACCACCCTTGAAGGCGTAGGCAAGGGACTCGATCCAGAGTTTAATTTTATGGAAGCAGCTAAACCATTTGCGTCACAACTTATGGCAAACGGAAATTCCTCAGATCCTAATAGTCTTTTCGGCGAACTTGGTCGTCAAGCGGCCCAGGTCAGCAGCACCGCCCTGGGGCTGCCTCGCCGAATTGAAGATACCCTGGAAAAGTTGGAGCGCGGAGACATTCGCGTCCGCGTCCGCTCGATTGAAACCGATCGGATCCTAAGGCGAGTTAGTGGCGTTAATATGGCGACTAACTACACAGTGTTAGTGGGTACTTTTACCTTATCCGCTACGATCTTGTTGGTTAGCGAGTATTTCTTGTTGGCGGCGCTTGCTGCTGCTGTTGCAGTCTTTGCCGGTTTTGCTTTAGTGCGTCTTTTGATGCAGTTAGGCCGAGCTGAGCGGATGCCCTAACCTGTGTCACGCCTTGAGGTGCCGATTTACACTATGAAACGCTTCTTTTCGGGCCTGACTGATCCCGGCCTTTTGCGCTCAAGTAATCAAGACGCTTACTATCATGATCCAAAGGGTCGATTTTTCGTTGTGGCGGATGGCATGGGCGGTCATGCAGGCGGTCAAGAAGCAAGTCGGATCGCAACGAATGCAATTCGCATCTATCTAGAAGAACACTGGGAGACCCAAAAGTCCTCTAAGGTATTGCTGAAGCAGGCTTTCCTAGAGGCGAATCAGGCTATCCTAAAGGATCAGAGTATCCACCCGGAACGCTCTGATATGGGCACTACCGCCGTTGTCTTGATCTTTAGGGAAGATCAGCATCCCTGGTGCGCCCATGTGGGAGATTCTCGTCTCTATCAGTTACGGGATTCAAAATTAGAACAAATTACCGAGGATCATACTTGGGTTGCACGGGCCATTCGCGAAGGGGAATTGACAGTCAACCAATCTAAGACTCATCCTTGGCGCCATGTATTGTCTCAGTGTCTAGGTCGTGAAGACCTGCAGAAGATTGATATCCAACCTGTGCAAGTGGATCCTGGCGATCTGTTTCTGCTATGTAGTGATGGGTTGACAGAAGAACTATCCGATCACTTAATTGCTTCCCATCTAATATCCATCACACATCTAATATCCATCACAGCCTGTGAAGCGGCGGCGGAAGCCTTGGTCGCCTCTGCAAAACAGCGAGGCGGACGGGATAACATCACCGTCATTCTGGTCGGCTTGCCCCAGTCATTGGAAGGTAAACAGTCATTGGAGGGTAAATTAGAGGCCAGTGAGGAAGCGCCTCCCAATCAGGAGGATGGAAGCGATCAGGAGGTAGAAACTGGGGATTAGGGATTTTGTTTGTACTGAGCAAATTCACTGGCGGCTAATTGATAGAACTGCCTAAATCCTGCCATTGAGTCCACCTTGCGGTAACGGAGTTACCCCATGCACGAACCTTTTCAATTCTCTCTAGAACAGCAATTTAGTCTGCGCTCGTTTGAAACTCAGGTAAAGCATATGAGCCGCGAACAAGCTCAGGATTTTCTGGTCAAACTCTATGAACAAATGATGATGCGAGAAATTATGTACCAGTATTTTCTCAAACAAGAATGGGGAATTCAGCCTAAATCCCAGCCCTAGACTGGCTAATTTGCTCTCATAAACAGGTGGCTTATGTTTCAAAATGCCCTAATCTGCACTGACTTCTCAGATGGTTTGTATCGGTTGGTGGAATTTGTTCCAAGCCTGGCAGCGGGTGGGATTAAACAGATTACCTTTTTTCACAATGTTCCAATTCAAAAGGAACGAGAAATTCCTCGGATTGATCAAGACAATATCGAGCTTTCCCGCGATCGCCTATCCGCCGCCCTAAAAAATCCGCCTTCCGGGGTCAAGGTCAATGTAGAGGCTGACTGTGGTCTGCCAATCGACAATATCCTTAAGCTGGCTCAGACCTATAAGGTGGAGATCATCTTCTTGGGGATGCCGACCCGGACGCTGCTAACCGAAAAACTATTTGGCAGCACCACGATGGAACTTACCCAGCGAACCCCCATCCCGCTCCTAATCCTACGTCCCCAACTAATTTCCGCCTACACGACGGAGGAGCTAGACCTCCGTTGCCGTCACATTTTTCGGTATCTGTTGATTCCCTACGACGGCAGTAAAAGCGCCGATTATCTGGTTGAGCAGATTAAGCAGCGCGTCCAAACTCAACCCGACTGTAATTTGGAGAAATGTCTCCTATGCTGGATAATTGATGAAGGCATTCGTAAAGAACTCCAACCGGTTGATCCGTTAGGGGAAGCTCAGGCAAAGCTAGATGCGGCTAAGGCAGCCTTATCAGAATTAAATCTAGAAGTCAAGACAGAAATCAAGCAGGGCGCGCCGATTGAGGCATTACTAGAGGCCGCTGAAATTCACGACATCAGCGCGATCTCAGTCAGCTCGGGCAGCACTAGCGGCTTGATAAAATGGTCAATTCCCAGTTTGACCAGCAATATCCTACGCCGCAGCTGGCATCCTGTCATGTACTTTCCCCCCAAGCAAAGCTGATATGGCAAAATTCAAAACCAACATTAGCGCTTACTTCAATAATTCAATACCCTGATAAGTCTGACCCCGTATCTAGATTCAAAGACTCTAATTGCTTTTGGATTTTAGGCTTTAGGTTAGCATTGAGTTCGTTCTTGAGCAGGTTTTTGCTGTCGTGAGAACTGCCTACGGATGGATAGGTTCGAGCCAGAGTTACCCATTCCTGTAAGAGTTTGCGTTGGCGATCGGCGATATTTGAGCTAAGAACATGAGCACAGCGTTGAGCCTCTTCCAGCGCAAAAAAAAGAATTTTGTATTGCCCCGATTGCCCTAGGAGTCCAGCTAATTCTTGCCCCTGACGAGATTTTAGATCTAAATAACAGGGAAGCCACCGAGGACCATGCAGACTACTGTGCAAGACAGTCAGCCATAAAATCATCGGATGAGGGGACATGGTGCAAATAAAATTGTTGTACCGAGTACTGATCAGCCGTTTTTCAATTTCCCGATTAGGCAGCATCACCCAGAGTGTCGCCAACGGCCGATGACTGGTCGGTAGAGCATGCGGGAAAACAATTTCAGCCGTCGGTTTATCTCTCGGCCAGGAGGTAAGTTTACAGATTTGCTCATCAGGTAGCCCTGCTCTGGCGTCCGCCTTTTTGGTGACCGGCAGTCTGGAAAGGGTTGAACTTAGGCGTTGGCTAATTCGGTAGCCCATGCCGTAGCGTTGTTCAAGCGGTTCTAGCTCCTTCAAAATTTGGCTGACACTTTGAGGCCGATTCTGCCGCTGTTTCGCCAAACAACTCATCACCAGCGTCTCTAATGACTTTGGAATTTTTAAGTTGGGATCGGCGTCTCGGAAAGATTGGGGCGCTTGGCCGTGATGCGCTTTATACCATCCGCCAAAGGTATGACTATTGGCGCGAACGGGCATTTTACCGGTTAACATCTGAAACATCATCACCCCAAGACTGTAAATGTCGGAGCGATTATCAAGTTCTTTGCCCTCCATCTGTTCGGGTGAAGCGTAAGCTAATGTCCCCATAAAGCAATTGGTTTGGTCGCCATCTGCTTGCAGTAATTTGGCGATGCCAAAATCTAGAATTTTGGCCAGTTCTCCCAAAGTTGGGTCCTGAACAACCAGAATATTACTGGGTTTAATATCTCGGTGAATCAGGGGGTAGGTATGCCCTTTGATTTGAATGCCTTCATGGGCAGTTTGGAGACCCAAACAAATTTGGCGGCACAATCCTAAAAACCTGGGGGTGGGTAGCGCTTGAATGTTGATTAACTGACTCAGGCTTTGTCCGTGAAGATATTCCATCACATAGTAAGGAATCTCTTCCTGATTGACCCCGTAGTCAGTCACCCGAACCACATGGATGCTTTTCTGTCCAAGCTGAGCGCAGGTTGTCGCTTCTTGGACAAATCGCTCTCGCATTTTCTGATTGAGCAAAGTTTGCCCCAGAAATTTGACAGCGACCTGTACACCGCCTAGTAGGGAGTCCTCGGCTAAATAAACCCGCCCCATAGAGCCCTGACCAATTGGCCGAACTAATGCGTAGCGATTAGAGAGCTTACAATTCAAGTTGGAATCTGACATCACAAAAGGATTTGGCTACCTGCAAAGCTATAGATAGCTGTGGACTCATTTGGTTCACCCCGATAATCCACTGAATAAAGACTTTGGCCACATATATAGATGCGATAGCCTTGATATCTCGGTAAGATTTAATACTACGATGCTCTCAATGATTTGATGAATGGAGACAGTTTGACTCCACAGTTAGGAAATCCCCAAAGATGACAACAGCCTGAATTACCTACCGGCGCCAAATAGGCTGAGATCATAAACCTATTTTATTTTAACGACGATAAATGTCGAGCATGGATATGATATGGCATAGATTATGATGGGACCATGGGCTCCCCCTAAGTATTCAGTATTCCCACTAAGCCCCCTCAGGGTAGTTTCTGCATTAAATAACCTTGATTGAGAGACATACTTACCCCTTAAGAATTCCCAACCACCGCTCAAACACCTCAGCAGCGTTACATTTCAATTTTATAGATAACTTCTCTATAGGCAGGATCAGGCAAGCGTCAATTACCACACCATCAGACAGCCTGCCTTTCTAGGATGGCTTCCATAGTACTGATTAGGTAGTGTCCAGCCATAATACCGCTAGACATTTGGTAGGTGTTATCCGCCAACCGATACAGGGTTTCAAACCCGGTTCGCCGTTGCCGATCGCCTAAAACCCAATATCTCTGAACAATCGATTCTGGGGCGACCCAGCCTTCTCCCTCCACTCGACCTAAGCGACTGTGTTGTAGCACAAAGGTATATTGGCGATCGCGACTCGTCAGCCGACCTCGATACTGGAGCGAAATATCATCCATTTCTGCGCTCGGAAAGATTAGCTTCGTCACCATCGTGAACCAGTCATCTCGGCTCCAGGCTATCAGAATCTTGCCCTTCACCATGATCGGCATTTTGTCGCGCTCCAACCAATTACCTTGGAGAATCCATCGTCCTGGTTCGACTAAGAAGCTGTGAACCACAAGTTTATCCTTAGTGAGACTATCTTGCCCAATATCACCTTTTCCAGGATAAAGGCTATTTGAAATAGGGGAGCAGGATGTCATCGAGCAAACTGTGGTTGGGATTATTGAGCTTGATAAATCTCACCCAACATCACCGCTTTCCTAGCCCCTGTCACACTCGGCAAATTGGCGGGCGTTCCCTGTCGCCGCCAAAAGGCTAAGATGGCGAAAGCAATAGCCTCTTTATAATTTGAGCTGACCCCTTGGTCATCAGTGGTGGAGACTGAAATGGGGGCCAGCAAATGTTGAAGGCGTCGGCGCAAATACAAATTTTGGCTGCCGCCGCCGCATAGGAAAACCTGGGTTGGCGGTTGGGGTAAGAATGCCTGATAATTCTGTGCGATCGAAGCCGCCGTCAGTTCTGTTAGGGTGGCTAAGCAATCGGCAGGGCTAAGTTCGTAGGGTTTCGCCTCTCTCAAACACTGCTGCAGATAATCCTGGCCAAACAGTTCTCGTCCAGTAGACTTGGGAGGAGGCTGTTGAAAAAATGGGTGCTGGAGCCACTGGTTCACTAGGGGGCCGCAAGGCTCACCCTGAGACGCCCAATCCCCATTGTAATCATAGGCCAACCTGCCATCCGAGAAATGCCGAACTGCCAGATCAAGGAGCACATTCCCTGGACCGGTATCCCAACCGATTATCTTAGGCGTGTCTGCGGCCGGATTGGCTCTGTCCCAAGCCGGTAAGTAGGTAAGATTGCCAATTCCACCAAGGTTCTGCACACAGCGGCAATGGTTGGGATGACTGAGCAAGCAGGCGTCAACGGCAGGAACCAGGGGCGCTCCCTGGCCGCCTACCGCAATATCCGCTGCGCGGAAATTACTGATAGTTGGCATTCCTGTGAGTTGGGCAATTAGAGCTCCTCTACCCAACTGCAAACTATAGCCCAAAGATAACGCCGCCAACTCCCCATTCATCCCCTCTGGGAGGTCGCTTTGAGGCGGTTGGGGAGGACGATGGTAAACCGTCTGTCCGTGGGAGCCAATTAACTCAGCCGATAGATGATCAGCTTGAATCCTTAGGGCGGCTTGAGCAAACTGATAGGCAATGCCATCGTCCAGGGCCGCCAGCTGCTCCAGGGTCAACAACGCCCCGCTACAAACCGCTAGAATTTTTTCCCTGAGTTGATCGGGATAGGGATAAGTAGCCGCTGCCAGCAAACTGACTTCAATATCAAAGCCAGCCCCTGAAATTTCCACCAAAGCAGTATCAATCCCATCTATCGACGTGCCGCTTATGAGGCCAATAATTTTCATGACTCAGGGTAACTATAGTAATTCTCGCTTGGATTGAATAAATCTCAGAGAAGGCAGGGTATAGGACGCAGGGTGTAGTCAACACAAATGAAAGCGGATTAAGCGGATTAAGTAGTCAACCGATCGATGCCTTTGTTGGAGCCAATCACCACCATGATTGAGTCCGCTCGCAAACGCGTTCCCGGACTGGGATTAATTTCAAACTTTTCGGGACTGTCTTCCTTACTAACAGCCATCACAGTCAAGCCGTACTTATGGCGGAGATCTAACTCTACAATGGTTTTTTGGTCAAAGGCATTAGGCACAATGACTTCTACGATACTGTGGTCTGGGTCTAGTTCAAAGCGATCTAAAATTCCGGGCCGGGTTAGAGAACGCGCCAACTCACATCCCATCTGGTGTTCTGGATAAACTACCAGATCGGCCCCCACTCGTTTGAGTAGTTTACCGTGGATCTCAGAAGACGCTTTGGCGACGACATGGGGAACGCCAGCCTCCTTGACGTTTAAAGTGGTAATGATGCTCTCCTGAACATAGTTGCCAATCGCAACAATTACCGTATCAAAATCGAGAATACCCGCCTCCTTTAGCGCAACGGGTTGGGTTGAGTCAAGCTGAATTGCATGGGCGGCCACCTGGTCAGTCAAGGCTTGAACCACCTGACATTCATTCGAATCAATGCCTAGGACTTCATAACCCAGACTGTGTAGCGTAGCACAAACAGCCCGACCAAAACGGCCTAAGCCAATGACGGCGAATTGACGATTCTGTGAGCGAAGATTGCGAAAGAAACTGAGAGAAGATAGATTCACAGGCTGACTCCAGACGAGTTCATGCCGGGGCTATGATAGAGCACTCAGCAATTTACCATTTATATCCTTATCTTTATTTGCTAGGCTAGCTTAATGGTCTTGGGATAGAGATGGACACGTGAATATTGAAATTGGTCGAGATAAAACCGTTCGCCGAGCCTACGGAATCGATGAAATCGCCCTAGTTCCAGGACCGCGAACATTAGATCCACAATTGGTGGATACCCGCTGGAAAATTGGCGGCATTGAACGAGAAATCCCCATTATCGCCAGCGCCATGGATGGGGTAGTTGATGTTAGTATGGCAGTTCTACTTTCTAAATTAGGGGCCTTGGGCGTCCTGAATCTGGAGGGCGTTTACACTCGTTATCAGGATCCCAATCCGGTGCTAGATCAAATTGCTTCGGTGGGCAAAAATGAGTTTGTCACCCTGATGCAAACCCTATACGCAGAGCCAATCCAACCAGATTTGATCCAGCAGCGGATTCGAGAGATCAAAGCTCAGGGAGGAATTGCCGCCGTTAGTGCAACCCCGGCTGGAGCGCTTCGCTATGGCGACGTGGTTGCTAGGGCTGGGGCTGATATCTTTTTGGTCCAAGCGACAGTCGTTTCCACGGCTCACCTTTCACCTGACTCAGTCACCCCGCTGGACTTGACAAAATTCTGTGAGGAAATGCCTATTCCCGTTATATTGGGGAATTGTGTCACCTATGAAGTCGCTTTAAATCTAATGAAAGCAGGGGCTGCTGGCGTCTTAGTAGGCATTGGTCCAGGCGCTGCTTGCACTTCTCGCGGCGTTTTAGGCGTCGGTGTTCCGCAGGCGACTGCTGTAGCGGACTGCGCCGCCGCCCGAGATGATTATTATTGTGAAACAGGATGCTATGTTCCTGTGATCGCTGATGGCGGACTCATAACTGGCGGTGATATTTGTAAATGTATCGCCTGTGGCGCCGACGGCGTTATGGCGGGTTCCCCTTTTGCTAGAGCCAAAGAGGCGCCGGGACGGGGCTACCACTGGGGGATGGCGACGCCCAGCCC
>JAKSDM010001301.1 GCA_022360135.1 Pseudanabaenales cyanobacterium
GGGAAGTGACTGGGGTGTAGTTAATGAAACTGAAAACCGTTATAGACAAAGGCTTAGTCAGTTTGCCGTTGCTGAATATCCGCCCAAATATCATCTATGGTCAGATTATCTAACCATTGGCGCCGATCGTTGGAATAATCTCCACTGCCCAGATCAAATTGCTTAAAAAAACGAATAGTGTTTACGTACCCTAAGCTATCCATTAATGTTTTGAAGGCTTGCTGGTTTAATTCAGCTAAGGTGATGATTTTCTCCTCCCTGTGAGACTGAAACTTCCATGAACCAAAAAATGGGATTTGACATTACTGCTGCATTAAACTGATTACTTTCAGTCTGGCATGGATATGGAAACTTCTGCTATTCCAAAGCTACCCAAACCTTGTCAAAGGGACAGCCCACTAGCCGATGAGCTTCCTGCACAGAAAAGGATTGCTTTGAATATTCAAACGGGTTGGGATTGGGTGAGTAAAATAAGGTCAGGGATAAGGCGGCTGGGCTAGATAGGATGACGGCTGTCTCGGAGCTGACTCCTTGGCAAAAGCGCCCCCATCCTAGTGGAATCAAGTTGGCGAGGGTAATGATGAGCCAAACGGCTGACCGAGTTCGATGGACTATCCGTGACCTTGAAGTGTTGCCTCAAAGTCAAGGTGTGCGCTATGAACTGATTGACGGAGAGTTGTTTGTGACAAGGTCGCCCCATCGAAAGCATCAGCAGGTGACGGGCAAAATTTATAGCGCGCTGGATGCCTGGTCGGAAGCATCTGGTTTAGGCGTGGCGATTCCAGCTCCGGGAATTATCCCGTCAGATGCGGACAATGTGATTCCAGATGTGGTCTGGGTGAGCCAAGAGCGGTTAGCCCTAATCGAGGATGAGGCAGGACACTTAACGAAATTTCCAGAGTTGATCGTGGAGGTGCTGTCGCCAGGGGACAACAATATTCGTCGTGACCGGGAAGCAAAACTTAAACTCTATTCGGTGCAAGGCGTTGAAGAATACTGGATTGCTGATCGATTGGGGAAGCGGTTAGAGGTTTATCGCCGGGAAAATGGCAAGTTGGTTTTAGTGGTGACGCTACTGGCAAGGGATGAGCTGACTTCGCCGCTATTACCTGGGTTTCATTGCTCAGTTAGTCGCTTTTTTGTGTGAGATTTCTGCTTGAGCACTTGAAGGTTAAGGCTTGGGAAGATTTATCCCGGCCTGCTGCAGCAATGGTCCGCATAATTGCTGCAATGGTCCGAGTGTTTGTCGCAATGGTTCGTTTGCTTGCAGCAAATGTGTAAACATTTGCTGCATTCATCCGGATATGGGTTACTCGGGTCCGGACGTTAGTTACTCAGGTCCGGACATTAGTTACTCAGATCCGGACGTTAGTTACTCAGGTCCGGACATTAGTTACTCAGGTCCGGACATTAGTTACTCAGGTCCGGACGTTAGTTACTCAGGTCCGGACATTTGTTACTTTTGTCCGGACGTTTAGTTACTCAGGTCCGGACGTTAGTTACTCAGGTCCGGACATTTGTTACTCAGGTCCGGACATTTGTTGCTCGGGTCCGGACGTTTGTTACTTTTGTCCGGACATGGGATACTTTCGTCCGGACATCGGTTATCTTTACTAGAACATTTGTTGAGTGCATTTGAGCCCCAGTACTGTTGGGGTAAGTCCGATCATTTGTGCGTAGAGACA
>JAKSDM010001570.1 GCA_022360135.1 Pseudanabaenales cyanobacterium
GCTTCGGAACCAAGCAGCTGAACAAGAGGAGGGACCGCTACAAACCTATGTTCGTCTGATGGACGCCCGCGATCGCTTAACCTCTCATTTGGGACATCGTCCCTCACTAGAACGGTGGGCGCATGAGGGCGGTGTTGAAGTCTTTGAGCTGAAGCCAATTCTAACTGAAGGTAAGCGTCTTTGGTCAGAACTCGCAGGCCTATCGGTTAAGGAACTGGAGCAGGTCCAGTCTGAAGGGCTCCGAGCAAAGGAGCACATGATTAAAGCGAACCTCAGACTGGTGGTGTCGGTTGCTAAAAAGTATCAGAATCGAGGCCTAGAATTACTCGATTTGATTCAGGAAGGCACCCTTGGATTAGAAAGGGCGGTTGAGAAGTTTGACCCGACTAAAGGATATCGCTTTAGCACTTATGCCTACTGGTGGATTCGGCAAGGCATTACCCGGGCGATCGCCACTCAAAGTCGCACCATTCGCCTGCCTGTCCATATCACCGAGAAACTGAACAAGATCAAAAAGGCTCAGCGCAAGATCTCTCAGGAAAAAGGCCGGACCGCCACGGTTGAGGATATTGCCAAAGAGTTGAATATGACAGGACCTCAAGTGCGGGAAGTTTTGCTAAGAGTTCCCCGGGCAGTGTCCTTAGAAACCAAGGTTGGCAAGGAGCGAGATACGGAACTGGGCGATCTGCTTGAAACCGACGATGTTTCTCCGGAAGAAAGCCTGATGCGAGAGGCGCTCCGGCGTGATTTACATCAACTCCTAGCTGACCTAACAACGCGTGAGCGCGATGTGATCCGCATGCGTTTCGGTTTAGGCGACGGTAATCCTTATTCCCTAGCGGAAATTGGCAGAGCCCTTGAGCTATCTCGGGAGCGGGTGCGGCAAATCGAGTCCAAAGCCCTACAAAAGCTGAGACAACCTAAACGACGTAATCGCATTCGCGATTATCTCGAGTCTTTGAACTAATTTGAAGTCTAGACTTTAGAGAATTCAACCTTATGAGCAGATGCGACAACCGCATCTGCTCATTTATGATTCAAATCCAGGGATAATTTCCCAATTTGTCGAATTGGCTTAAATTGCCGCCTCTCTAGGCGTAACGGTCCAAAATGACAGCGGCAGTCGCCGCAAAGGCAGTAATCCCAATACCAATCAAAGGATTTTGACCTTGGCTAACGGCAAAGGAAGTGATGATCCCGGCCCCTAAACTCGCCGTTACCAAAGCGCTTAGCCAATCTTTCTTAGATTCTTCCATGCTCTTATCAGGGGTATAGTATTAAAGCTCTTTAAACGAGTCTTCAAAATATCATCCTGATCAGGGGAGCCTATATCCGTCTCAAGTATTCTGTAATCAAGGTTTAATTTGAGTTACATTTCTTGATGGATATCCTGGAAATTACTGGCCGAATTCCATACTTGCCGACTTAGCCAGTTAATTTTTTGGTCAGTTGATTTTTTCGGTATTCCCCGCCTTAACCCAACCCCGCTGTCCACTAACCGGCAAACGAATTCTCAGCCACTGCTTATCCTCACTCTCACCCAAGACGATAATCTGCTCATTATATTCCACACCTCCAAGTTGAGGAAAATCTCTGCCGGGTCCTTCCCGTAATACTAGGCCAATCGGCTGGATCACAACTGCCTTATAGGCTCCTGGCTCTAGTTCTATAGCTGCATCAAGTTGATTGGGTGGGGGCGAAATTGAGGTTGAGGCGGCATCTATCGGTTGAGTAGAAGGGGGTTCTTCCACTGAAGATATTCCATTGGCGAATATCGGTTTTTCTGGCGACACAGCCAGCTTGGCCATGAAATAGCGAGCTGTCGCCACACCTGCCAGAGATATTAGAATAAACGCAAAAAAGACCCCCAACACAAGTTTTGTCAGAGCCAACAAAAAACTATTCACTGCCTAGCACTCTCTCCACGCAAACTTAAAACTTAATGTGCGTCAGCTTACCCGAATTGTAGCTGATTAGGCGATTCCTGAGAATAAAGATACTCAGCTATGATCGTTGGTTAGTCAGGGCCACGGAGTTGGTGCTGGATGCGGCTACTCAGGCTGCCCTGTCGAGAAGCTAAGCGAGCCTTACCGGAAGCCGCCCATTCTTGCAACGCTTGAATTTGCTCTTGGGCAGTGCGGGCTAAGGGCACGATTTGGCTAGCTGATTCCAGAATATCATCGGTGGTAAAGTCTCGATCTTGGCTAAACCCGATGTGCATGGCTTCGATGATGGCCTGTTCAATTTCAGCGCCAGAAAAGTCTGGGGTCTCATAGGCCAGACGAGACAGATCATAGCTGCCTAGGTTGTGAGGGCGAAGACGAGATAGGTGGACAGAAAAAATGGCTTGCCGCTCCGATTGACTCGGTAAACCGACAAAGAAAATTTCATCGAAACGCCCTCGCCGAAGCATTTCCGGCGGCAATGTCTGAATATTATTAGCAGTGGCCACCACAAATACAGCGGAAGTTTTTTCCGCCAGCCAAGTAATAAAGGTGCCGAAAACCCGACTCGTGGTGCCAGCGTCGCCTCTGCCATCTACCCCGGCAAAGGCTTTGTCAATTTCGTCGATCCACAGCACACAGGGAGCCAATGCTTCCGACAATTGAATCATCTGGCGGGTGCGGGACTCTGACTCCCCCACTAACCCAGCGAACAAGCGACCGACATCTAGTCGCAGTAGCGGCAGATGCCAATGATGGGCGATCGCCTTAGCGGTCAATGATTTACCCGTTCCCTGAATGCCTGCAAGCAGCAATCCTCGCGGATGGGGCAGCCCATATTGTCTAGCCCGCTGCGAAAAGGCCCCGCCTCGTTTAAGCAGCCAGTCTTTCAAGCTGTCCAACCCGCCAATGTCGGAAATTTTTTCGGTGGCCGGATAAAAATCCAGGATTTGAGTTTGGCGAATCGTTTGCCGTTTCTCTTCTAGGATCAGATCAATATCGGTTGGCTGAAACTCGCCATGGGCAGCAATCCCACGGGCTAATACTCGACGAATTCGCTCCATGGAAAGTCCCTGGCAGGAACGGACAAGTTCGTCTAATATGCGTCCCGAAAATGAGCTGCCAGTGGCCAACAAAAGACGCTCTACTTCTATCTTAATTTGAGCTACTGTGGGTAGGGGGAACTCCAGTACAGTCAACACTTCCCCTAAATCATCCGGGATCGAGAGTTGGGGCGAAAGGAGCACAACATTCTTCGGTTGAGACTTGAGCAGTCGAGCCAGATTGCGAAGTTTACGGGAGATGGCGACATCTTCCAAAAAGCGATGAAAGTCCCGTAGTATAAAAACTGCCGCCACTGAAGCCGACAACTTCTCAACCAGTTCCAACGCTTGGAGAGGGTTTCTGCGGCCAAATCCAGCATCGTTCAGGTTACCCTGGTAGCCATCGACAAAGTCCCAAATGTAGACCCCTCGGTTACCCTGTTGTTTAGCGCAGGCTGCGATTTCAACCTCTGCTCGTTCCTCCTCCCGGGTGGGAATATAAAGGAGAGGATAACGAGCTCTCAACAGCAAGTCTAGCTCATCACTAAAGCTCATAACTTTACGAGTCCGGTAACTGGGTCTTAAACGCCGCCAAGGTAGACCAGCGGTGATCGACAGGGAAGTTAGCCTTTGGCTCCTCAACCAATTGAATGCCAGGACACTCTAGTTGACAAATTTGCTGCTGGGGGATAGCCAGACATAATTGCTCGTAGAGCCACTCACTTGGATGGAAATAACCTTGCGGTGAAAGGGATTCTACCAGATCCTCTAGGCCAACCTCTCGTTCCAAAGGGGCGCCTTCTAGTCTGTCAGAGGGGTCCTCAAGCCAAATTAACTCAGATGTATCAACCGATAGACGGTGGTTGTAGTTCTGTAAGCAACGATTACAGGTTAAGGTCATAATTGTCTCAGCTTGCGCCTTAACCTCCAGATAGTTTCCCTGATGCTTAATAATCAGTTCCCCCTGGACAGGAGTCAGTGTTTCTAAACCCGGCAGGCGCTCTCGAAAGGAGATTACTTGGGTTTTATCAACCACTTTGACTAATTGAGGGATATAGAGCGCTTCCATCGAACAATCCCTTCACTCAATGATCAAATTGTTCTAGCCGCACTACTAAGCGTCGATCAGGCTCCTTGCCACGACTAAACGTCTCTAAGCCATCATAGGCCTTCAAGAAATTGTGCACCTGTCGCCGCTCCGCAGAGGATAGGGAGGGAATCTCGAACTCTTTTCCAGTCGCCTGAGCCTCTTCGGCCGCATGAGCGGCAATATTTTGCAATTCTGCGGTGCGACGGGCGCGATAGCCTGCTAATTCAACTGTATAGGCTTGTTGCTCTTCCTTGGATTTTCCTAGATTTAAAGTGGTATTGGCGAGATATTGAATTGAATCTAGGACTTCACCCTTCTCTCCCAATAAGTGTTCGACTTGTTGAGTCGTCAGATTACTATCACTGATAGTTAGCCAATAGCTGTCGCCCAATTCGCTATCAGGGAATTGTCCACTCACCTTGGCATTAAGTCCCTGAAATTTCAGCAGGGTTTCC
>JAKSDM010000500.1 GCA_022360135.1 Pseudanabaenales cyanobacterium
AACGGTAAGGATCGGGGACAGCAACGCCATGGTAGATATCAACTTGGGTGTCTTGAGGGCTATTGGGATAAGTCAGCTGATTATTGGGTTGAGACATAGGACAACAGTTTGGATTTCCCACTTGGTTAGTCTAATGCGCCCTGCACAATTTCAGCCAGTCTGGCGGAGGCTCCCGTCTCTCCACAAACCTGGCGTAATTGGCGACTCATGATGGCCAGCTTTTCTGGATGATTAAGGTAATCCAGCGCTTCGTCCGCTATTTGCTGGGGCGTGATCCTGCCTAACAGTTCCGGGACAATTTTCTTGCCCGCCCAAATATTTGGCCAGGCAAATAGCCGACCCTGTTTAAGGATATGGTGCAGAACAATCTGGTTGATTAGCTTGGCGAACCAGGAGCCCAAAATCGGTAAGTTAGCCAGTATGCCTGGAATACCATCCCAGAAACGGAGGGCGTCAAGGTTTTGAGTGGGCAGCAGCACTAGCATAGGTACGGCGAGCGAACCTAGCTCAGCGGTATTGGCGCCAATCGTGGTCAGACAGAGGCGACATTGAGCCATTAAATCGTAGGCGGGTGAATCGGTCCAAAGATCAATCTCTAGCCCGGAAGGCGTCCTCAGCTTGGGCGCCCCTTGACCTGATGAAGCCGGTAAGATTAAATCAGCCGTTGCGCCATCGACGATGGAGATGAAGGGATTTTGGCTTGGATCAAGGTACTGAGCCAACGTTTCCAACGCTAGCATGGGAGCGACCGGGATGACGAAGCGAGTCTGAGGGCGAAGGGTATGGATACGCTCGGCAATGGCTAGCGCCAAAGGCGCCCCTAGTCGCAATTTGTCTCCTTTTGAACCGGGTAGGAGACCAATCAACTCAGTTTCTGGGGTCAGCTGTAGCGCATCTGTCACCGCTTGAGTCTCCTCAGAAGAGAGACTGACATCCGCCATCAAGTCCCCTACCACTGTGAACTTGTGGTGATGCTTCGGGGCGACGCCTTTTAGGATTTCAGATTTCATTACCCCAAAATAGTCGATCCAACCCAGCCAACGGGCGTCCCATTCAGCGTAAATAATTGTGCGATAGTTCAGCCGTTTTCCGATGACAACGGTATAGAATTGATCGCCCCCTAGGAAAAGGACAATGCCGCGATCGCGCCAATCCCATCCATCGGCTGTTTTACCCCAGAGTAGAAAGGGAAAAAAGTGCGCGGCTGCTTGCACCCGATCAACTTCTGGATAACTGCGAGCGATCGCCGCCTCGCGTCCACTGGCGTTAGGACAGGGAGACAGCGCCACCGAGATCCGTACCTGATTGTGATCCGGCATTCGCTGCCGCAAGGCTCGAACAACTGGCCTTACCCAGGTGGTCATCTCACCTGGGCCATTGGCGAGAATGAGAATATCAATGGGTTTCATAAGGGCGGGGTGGGGGTCTGCAGTCGAGATGAACTGACAACCGAGAAGGTCGGGTGGGGGGTGTGGGGTGGGGGGTGTCGGGTAGAGTCCATGCCAATAAAACCCGCTACAAACAATTAGAGTATCAACGCAAAGCGGAAAATTTTCCCTGAGCTAGAATTCAGACTCTATAATCCAGCTGTCACTTGTCACTTGTCACTTGTCACTTGTGCAAATAACCAATGACCAATGACTTATTGCTCAGCCAGAACTTTTGGCTCAAGTAGATATCTACGTCTACTGTCCACCCTTAACCAGACATGAGAATCTACAATGAAAAGCAGCGTTTACAAAAGTTGTAACTTCGACACAATCCCGTGAGTCAATCCGAAACCCTCCGCCATCTCTTGAATGCCGTTGCTCAGGGCAAAGTCGATCCAGACAAAGCCTTAGAGAAACTCAAGCATTTTGATTTTGAACCCGTTGTCGACTTTGCCAAAATTGACCATCATCGCGCCCTCAGAACGGGTTTTCCAGAGGTGATCTGGGGCCCCGGTAAGACGCCAGCCCAAATTGTTGAAATCATGCGGGCGATGCAGGTCCATAATCCTGTCGTCATGGCCACCCGGATTGAGCCAGACGCTTATCACCAGTTACAGGCTGAACTACCCGAATTGCAATATTATTCACTGGCCCATATCTGCGCCCTTGTTCCCCCGAAAATGACCCCTCAGTATCCTGGAAATCTGAGTATTGTGACAGCAGGCACCGCTGATCTGCCAGTAGCGGAAGAGGCCGCGATCACCGCTGAACTTTCCGGCTTTCAAGTGAGTCGCCTTTGGGATGTGGGCGTTGCTGGCATTCATCGCCTACTGAGTAATCGCCAAATTATTCATGCAGCTGATGTCCTGATTGTGGTGGCCGGGATGGAAGGGGCGTTGCCTAGCGTTGTCGCTGGATTGGCAAATTGCCCTGTGATTGCTGTTCCCACCAGCGTCGGCTACGGAGCCAGCTTCAATGGTCTAGCCCCCTTACTGACTATGCTCAACTCCTGCGCTGCTGGCATCGGGGTTGTGAATATTGACAATGGCTTTGGAGCGGCTATTCTGGCGGGACAGATTCTTCGCACAGCGGCTCGGTTGAGGCAAAGGGAGCAAGAATAGGGGATGGGGTGTAGGGCATAGGGTGTGGGGTATAGGATTCTAACCCCTGAACTAGCTTCTCACACATTCCTCAGCTGAAAGGAAACGGTTTATCGGGAATCCACTGATGCCAGAGATTGACTAACGTCCCGTCTTCAATTAATTGGTTGAGAATATCGTTAAGCGCTTGTAGCAGTTCTCGATTGCCTGGAATTACTCCAATTCCAGAGGGCAGCTGAGTTGGAATGGGAAAGGCGACCCGCAGTGTCGGATCGGCGGATTCTATGGTAAGTAGCACCAACTCGTCATCTATGAGGGCGTCAATTTCTCCCTGGCGGAGGGCTGTTACCATATCCGGGAGAACAGGAGCGCTGTTGGGAAATGCTATAATTTCGGGGTCAGGAAAGTCTTCGGCTGCTTCCAGGCTGGTGCTGTCTGCAAGTCCCCCTACCTTTAAACCCTTAAGATCTTTGGGAGATTTAACCGGGCTATCTTGGCGAACTAAGACGGCTTTGTCAAATAGTCCGTAGGGACGGGTAAAGTCCGCCCATGCTCGTCGCTCCTGAGTAATTGCTTGGTGAAACCACACTACATCATACTTACCGTTACTGAGACTGGTGTAGAAATCCGCTATCGGCAAATTAAACCAGACTGGCTCTAACCCTAGCCGATTGCAGACAGCGCGGGTCACCTCTGGTTCGTACCCTAGCCGATTGTTGCCTTCAAGGTAGCTAATCGGGCGAGCGTCAAAGTCACTGGCGATGATTGATAGGCGACCTGATTCAACAGTAGTGAAGCTCATTTTTATGTCTGCGCTTGGAAGTACATAATGAGGATTGCGTGAGATTACGCCATCGTTAGAACTTACGCAAGCAAGGTTTGAAATCGGGAGATTTTGTTGGGTGGATTGGGGGTATGTGATCCAATGGGTTTGGGCATGCGTAGTTCTAAGAGATCTGCGCGATGATTGTGCGATCGCGGTCTCAATCTTGCCTTTCAGCAAGATATCAGCTCATAAAGTTGAAAACACCTCAAAGGCCGACTCTCTATGAAGCCAACTTAGCGTCATGAGTTTGTCTCCTAATAATGACAAAACTACCCTATAACACTGTCACCAGTAATTAAACCTAAATTTTTATTCAAAGACTCTCTATTTATCACAGCAGGAGTCAGAAGCCAGTCTACAGCTGGTTCCTGACTCCTGAATGCATGTAGGATTGCGCCTTTCTCTTAGAGTATTCTTGCCTATCCAGGCCCTTCCGGCTTAAGTCAGCTCCTAGTTAAACCCTTTCAGTCTAAGGTCTCCAACGTTTATCCAACCCAGAGCATGGGGTCTTTTGTCAGTTAGAGCCGAGACAGCTATAATTCAGGCTGATCAGGCATCACTATTTCTTCTGCTGGCTGGATTTGGATGTCAGGTTTGCCGTTATCAATGCCATCGCTGTTTTCCACGCAATCCCTATTTTCTACGTTTCCATCCGGCATGGTTGTGTCACATAACAGAGCTTGCCTCAGATTGCCTCCCCCCAGCGCCGTTCTCCAAAGATTGGCTCTATGAAGATCAGCTTTACAAAGACTTGTATTCAACAAATTAGTGACCGTTAAATTAGCGTCTACCAAATTGGCGTTATCCAGTTTGGCTCCATTCAGATCAGCGCCATGTAGGTTGGCTCTATTGAGGTTAGCGCCTTGGAGATTAGCTTTATTCAGTTGAGTCCTAATCATATCGGCCTCAAACAGATTGGCGCCTTGGAGTTTGGCGCTACTCAGGTCGGCCCCATCAAGTTTAGCTGACCTCAAGTCAACTCGATCCAGTACAGCTTCCTCCAGCTTGGCCCCACTTAAATCAGTTTGGTTGAGGATAGCGCCCTCTAAGTTAGCCCCGTTTAAATCAGTGCTACTCAGATTAGCCTGACGCAGA
>JAKSDM010000418.1 GCA_022360135.1 Pseudanabaenales cyanobacterium
AAGTCCGCCGCCTGCACCGCCGGATAACGACCTATCAGAGCGGCGAAGGCGATCGCAGCTGACCAACCCCATTTACAGGATTGAAACCTCAATGTGGATGAACTTTTCGAATATCTAGCAGTAATACCCACAGGATTTATAGGTGTTTATTTATACGTCAATGCGATCATTATCACCGAGCAAACACCTATCCTAAATCCGTATTTATGCGAGAGTGCTGGCAAATTTAACCGCTAGAAACAAACCTCGTCCAGGATGAGCACCGTGGTTTTTACCCACTCTAGCCTTCAAGAACGCCAAAGGCGAACCAGAAGAGTAAGCTCTATACGCTAAATCCCTCTCCTAATTTGCTACCGTATACACATAAGTCGATTCAAACTTTGTTTGAAATCCTGAGATGCCTTTCCTACAAAGATTTCAGGGATTTTAAGGTCATCCTCAAGAAAAGTTGCTTGTTGAGAATTAAGCGCGATTTTCCAGGGTTTCCAGGAACACAAGATTCGTATGAAGAAGTGAAATGGGTTTCAGCCTTATTCAGCGTCATTCCCCTTAGGGTCTGATCTAGATTAGATAATATGTGTAAACAGCCCTGGGGAGAGGGATTTAGGGTGAGGGGCAAAACTACGGACCCCAAAATAGACTTGGTTTAATAGAGAAAATTTGAGTCTGCCTCGGATGAAATTGAAGCGGAGGCGGCGGAAACGAGATAATAATTGACATTTCTGGGGGGCAGAGTGGTACAAATAGCAGGATTAGTAAGTTGTAATGGCAATGATCCCCTCTTACCGTCGTTCAATCTTGGCTCAGAAATTCTGGCGCTTGCGGTTTAGCGCCCCCTTCTTTGTTAAGCAGTGGCGATCGCTCGGTCAATTGATTGGCTTATTTAGCCTCTGTTGTTTTCTGATAGTCAGTTGCGGCGGCAGTTCCGGGCCCCAGACTACGACGCCGACAGATACTGCCGAGACCAACGGGCGGATTACCTTGGGGACAACCCTTTCGGCTCGGACCTTGGACCCGGCCGACGCCTATGAGATTTTTCCGGGAATTTTGCTCTACAACTTGGGCGATCGCCTCTATGCCTATGCCCCCGGGACAACTGATCTGATTCCTCAGCTAGCCCGAGAGATGCCCACGATCAGCGCCGACGGCTTGACCTACACCATCCCCCTGCGGCAGAACGTTACCCTCCACGATGGGACGCCTTTCAACGCTGAAGTTATGGCTTTCTCCATCCGGCGTTTCATGGAAAACGGCGGCCGTCCTGCATTTCTGCTAGCGGAAAAGGTGGATTGGGTCGAGGCGACGGGGGACTATGAGCTAACCATCACCCTGAAGGACCCCTTTGCCGCCTTCACCGCTCTGCTTACTTTTTGGGGCGTCACGCCAGTTCCGCCAGAGTCCTATGAAATTGGCGCGGGAACGTTCAACCCAAATAGTTTCATTGGTAGTGGTCCTTACAAACTGGCCGCCTTCAGCCCGGACGCGATCAAATTGGATGTCAATCAAGACTACTGGGGCGAGAAACCGCTTAACCAGGGCATAGACATTCAAATATTCAGCAACGCCGCCAACCTGTATAACACCTTTGTCACCAGCGGACTCGACATCGCTTATCAAACCCTGGATCCTGACCAAATCGCTAGCTTGGAGAAGGATGCCTCAACCAGCGGGTGGCAGGTAATCAAGGCGGGAACCACCGTGATCAACTTCATGACCCTGAACCAAAAGCTGGAGCCGTTTAATGATTTGAATGTGCGTAAAGCGATCGCCGCCATGATCGACCGCAACCTGATCAACCAGCGCGTCTTCCAGGGTCAGGCAGACCCCCTCTATAGTCTGATCCCCAATAGCTTTGACACTTACCAACCCGTGTTCAAAGACGCTTATGGCGACGGCGATTTCGAACAGGCTAAGGCGTTCCTGGCCGCAGCCGGCTTCTCTGAATCCAATCCCCTCACCTTTGACATTTGGTATCCGTCCGCCTCCACAACCCGCAGCATCGTCGCCAACACCCTGAAGGAATCGATTGAAAAAGGACTCCCCGGGATCGTCAACGTCATCGTCAATACGGCAGAATCCACAACGCTTTGGGAAAACGTCGAAAAAGGCGTTTACTCAGCTGTCCTATCGAACTGGTATCCTGACTACTACGATCCAGACACCTTTATCCAACCCTTTATGAGCTGCGATCGGGGCTCCTTAGCGGGCCTCTGTGAAAAGGGCGCCAGCCAGGGCAGCGGCTCCTTCTATTACAGCAATCGGGCCAACTCCCTGATCCTTCGACAGCAAGCCGAACAAAACGCCACAGCTCGCAACGCTATCTTCACTGAACTGCAGCAAATTCTGGCGGCAGACGTCCCCTACATCCCTCTCTGGCAGGATAAAGACTACGTCTTCGCCCATGATGGCGTTACTGGAGTCACGATTCAGCCAACCCAGCAGTTTTTGCTCTGGCAGATCAGCAAGTAGAAGT
>JAKSDM010001749.1 GCA_022360135.1 Pseudanabaenales cyanobacterium
ATATTCCACGGCTCGCAAGGCATCGTCTCCTCGTAAGATCCCTTTCGCCGCCACTGGCAAAGGGGTTAAGGATTGCAACCATTCCACATCCCGCCAGGTCAGGCTGGGATCAAACTGCTGCGCCACATAAGCAAAGAGCCCGGATTCTCCAGGGGTGTGGGGAATTTTCATATCGCTGAGGGCGACTAAATTGGCCAGCTCCATCCCGGACGGTAAGGAAAACTCATGCCGCTGATCGCGTTCCCGACGCCCCAGCAGTGGCGCATCGACGGTCAGGCACAGGGCGTTAAAACCGGCTGCTTCTGCTCTTTCGACCAGGGCGCGGGTAAGGCCGCGATCACGATGAATATAGAGTTGAAACCACAAACACGATTGGCCCAGGAGGTTCGAAGCGATCGCCACTTCCTCCAAGGATTTTGTGGATAAGGTGCTGAGAACCATCCCGGCGCCGACCTCAGCCGCTGCTCTCGCCGTCGCCAGTTCTCCCTCAGGACTAGCCAAACACTGAAAAGCCATTGGGGCGACTAGAATGGGCATTGGTAAAGGCTGCCCTAGCAGAGTTGTGCTTAACTCTCGCCGACTGACATCGACCAACATCCGGGGGCGCAGCTTATAGCGAGCAAACGCCGCTCGATTATCAGCTAAAGTTACCTCATCCCAAGCCCCACTGGCAAAATAATCCAGCGCCATCTGAGATAGATGCTTTCGGGCTAAGGACTCATACTCAAACAGATTAATGGGTCTCGTAATCATTACTATTGAAGAAACAGTGGGCTTGCACAGCTGTACATCCTAAAGTCAATATTAGGATGCGGTTAACCCTTAAAAGGGCGGCTGTCATAAAACCCTACTTTTTGAACTGATGTGTGGTTATCAATTCAAAGCGGAAAATTATCCCTGCCAGACCGTTTCGGCTTAAGTGGATACCATCAAGAAACAACCGTTTGGAAAACTTAAAATGAAAAAGCTGATTAACCACCCCAATGATGTTGTCCGAGAAAGTTTGGAAGGCATGGCGATCGCACATTCCAGCTGGATCAAAGTGCACTTTGATCCTGACTTTATTTATCGAGCTGACGCGCCGATTAAAAACAAAGTCGCCGTGATCTCTGGGGGAGGTAGTGGTCATGAACCGATGCATGGTGGGTTTGTTGGAGTTGGGATGCTCGACGCCGCCTGTCCCGGCCAAGTCTTTACCTCCCCAACTCCAGATCAAATACTGGCGGCGGCTAAGCAGGTCCATGGCGGTGTGGGCGTACTTAACATCGTCAAGAACTACAGCGGTGATGTGATGAATTTTGAGATGGCGGCGGAACTCATGGTCTCAGAAGGCATTCGGGTGCGTAACCTCTTGATTGACGATGATGTGGCGGTTAAAGATAGTCTTTATACCCAAGGACGACGAGGTGTGGGCGCCACCGTACTGGTGGAGAAAATCTGTGGCGCTGCCGCTGCCGCAGGCTATAACCTCACCCAACTTGCCGATCTCTGTCGCAAAGTCAATTTGAATGGACGCAGTATGGGCATGGCCCTAACCTCTTGCACAACGCCAGCAAAAGGAAGCCCCACGTTTGATCTAGGAGTAGATGAAATAGAAGTTGGCATTGGCATCCATGGCGAACCCGGATGTGAACGTCTAGCTCTGAGACCAGCGGATGAAATCACTGAAATGCTGGCTCTTTCGATCATTGACGATCCGGCGTATATCCGTACGGTGCGGGAGTGGGATGAAGACAAGGGCGAATGGATATCATTGCAACTCACAGATCCTCCCTTCCAGTCGGGTGACCGCATGCTCGCCTTCGTCAACAGTATGGGAGGAACGCCAATTTCCGAACTGTATATCGTTTACCGCAAACTGATAGAAATCTGTGAACAGAAAGAACTGCAAATTGTCCGCAATTTAGTCGGACCTTACATCACCTCTCTGGATATGCAAGGCTGCTCGATCACCTTGCTCAAACTGGATGATGAGCTGATTAAATTGTGGGATGCGCCGGTAAAGACACCGGCATTAAGATGGGGGGTTTAGACGCTGGAGTGTTCCACGATGACCATGACAAAACAACAAATACTCCACTGGCTGCAAACGTTGGCGGCTGTGTTGGCGGAAGAAAAAGACTATTTGACGGAGTTGGACGCGGCGATTGGAGATGCAGACCACGGTATCAATATGAACCGGGGCTTTCAAAAGGTGATCGCTCAGTTGCCTGCCGTGGCCGATAAGGATATTAGTCGTATCCTCAAAACCGTTAGTATGACCTTGATATCAAGTATGGGGGGCGCCAGTGGACCGCTTTACGGTACGTTGTTTCTGCGGGCGAGTACAGCCGTTGCCGACAAAGAAGAATTAATGGATGAAGATGTGGCGGCGCTGCTCAAGGCCGGACTAGATGGCGTGGCGCACCGGGGCAAAGCGAACTTGGGGGATAAGACAATGGTGGATACGCTATCCCCTGCAGTCAATGCGCTGGGGCGGGCGATCGCAGCCGGAAGCCGCTTGACAGAAGCCTTGCAACAGGCAGTCGCCGCCGCTGAAGTGGGGATGAAAGGTACAATTCCCCTGATGGCTAAAAAAGGACGGGCCAGCTATCTGGGAGAGCGCAGCGTGGGTCATCAAGATCCTGGCGCCACCTCAGCTTATTTGTTGCTCAAAACTCTGCAGGAGACTTTGGAAGTGGGTTAATTGAGTTGAAGAGAGTAGGGGACAGGGGAGGCAGGGGAGGTAGGGGAGGCAGACCTCCTGTATGTTTACCTAGCCTAACTTCTAGTTTAGGTGAATACCCGTATTCGGCTGGCTTCATTAGAAACTAATTAAAGGTTTAGTCCATTGGACTCCTACTTTTTATTATCCCTGGGCATCCTAAACAGTAGCCTTAATCAGATATTGCTGTGATTTTTGAGTTCTTCCGAAAAATTCGCTTCCGGCAATCTACACCCAAAGGCTCTCGCGATCGCAAGCTGCGTATTTACTATCAACAGCCCTTTCTGTTGGCCAGTGTATTGGTGACCGGACTGCTGCTAGGGGTAAGACACCTGGGAGGCTTGCAGGCCCTGGAACTAGCCGCCTTTGACCAATTGGTGCGGCTACAGCCAGAGGGACCGCTAGACCCTCGCTTGCTGATCGTTGGCATTAGTGAGTCGGATATTCAGCTGCAGCAACGATCTACCATGTCTGATCAAGTGATTGCTCAAGCGCTGATGCTGCAGCAGCAGCATCAGCCAAAAGTCATTGGCTTAGATCTCTATCGGGACATCCCCCAACCTCCTGGCCATGAAGCGCTTCTGGAACAACTCCAGGCTGCTAATGTAATTGTCATTACTGAGTTGGGCAGTAGTGAGACAGAAAGCGTACCACCACCACCGGGGACGCCAGCAGCCAGAATTGGCTTCAACGATCTGCTGCTTGATCCGGATGCGGTGATTCGTCGGAATCTAATGTTTGCAGCTCTAGGCGAAGAAGAACTATATTCGTTTTCTTTACGCTTGAGCCTCAGCTACCTTGCCGATCAGGCAATTGAATTTAGGGTTAACCACGACTCGCTGCAACTGGGGCAAACGACTTTTAGGCCCTTAGAAAATCATTCGAGTGGATATCAAACCATTGATGCATCTGGGTACCAGGTGTTACTCAATTACCGCTCACCGCAAAATTTAGCCCGTCAAATAACGCTGACAGAAGTTTTGGATGGGCAATTCGAGCCTGATTGGGTCAGAGACAAAATCGTTTTGATTGGCACCACCGCCCGGAGCGCCAAAGACGTCTTCTACACACCGCATAGTTCAGATCGGAAAGGCAACCTGGTGATGACGGGGGTGTTGGTCCATGCCCAAATGACCAGCCAGATCTTGAGTGCGGTATTGGATCAACAGCCCCTGTTCTGGTACTGGCCAGCTTGGGGCGACGCCCTTTGGATCTGGGCCTGGTCTCTGCTGGGGGGAATTCTAGCTTGGCGGCTGAGACAGCTTCTGACCCTCAGTCTGAGTGGCGTAATTGGGCTGAGCGGGTTATTTGGCATTGGCTTTATTCTGTTTACCCAAGCGGGTTGGGTTCCCCTTGCGCCGCCTGCCCTAGCGTTAATCATCACCAGCTGTAGTATGGTGGCCTATAAGGTGGTTTATGGGGACTGTCATGACGCCTTAACGGGTCTCCCGAATCGGGTTTTGTTTCTGAGGCAATTGCAGCGAGCGATCGCCCAGTCTGGAAAATTACATCGGTCCAAGTCATTAACGGTGCTCTCGCTTGATCTAGATCGCTTTAAGCTGATCAATGAGAACTTCGGACACCGAATGGGAGATCAGTTCCTGGTAGAAACCGCCGGCAGAGTCCATGCCTGTCTGCCTGCCAGAGCTCAACTGGCGCGGGTTGGCGGAGATGAGTTCGCGATTCTGCTGGATCAGCTCAGTGATAGCGATCAGGCAACGAAGATTGCTGATCGGTTGCAAAAGGCGCTGGCCCTGCCGGTTCACCTTAACGGACAAGAGATCCGCACAACTGTGAGTGTGGGAATTGTGCTACATCCGGCGGGTTATATCCCTCAGCCAGAAGATTTATTGCGGGACGCCCAAACGGCGATGTATCGGGCTAAGGATTTGGGGAAATCTCGTCAAGAGGTGTTTGCCTCAGGCATGCGCGATCAAGCCGTCAGCCGCTTTCAGCTAGAGATTGACTTGCGTCAGGCGATCGAACGCCAGGAGTTTTTGTTATATTACCAACCCCTGGTCTTGTTAGAAACTGAACAAATTGCTGGCTTTGAAGCGCTGGTTCGCTGGCGGCATCCCCAGCGTGGCTTTGTTTATCCGAGTGAATTTATTCCCGTCGC
>JAKSDM010001123.1 GCA_022360135.1 Pseudanabaenales cyanobacterium
CACCAGTGCGCCGTTGGATCGGGGACAAGCGACTATTCTAGCTAGAATGGCGAGTGCGGGTGTAGCCAGAACAATTTTCCCGGCGTTTACGCCGTTTGATGGGGATGTGGTATTTGCCTTTTCCACCAGCAAAGCGCCCCCAGTCTCCCAAGATTACTTAGCGCGATTGGGGGATTTAGCCGCCAGATTAGTCGCTCAATCAGTTATCCGCGCGGTCAAGCCTTAACGGATCAGCAATTCTCATTTGGGTGCGGGAAAGGTATTTCAGCTTTCTGGATAGGTATTTCAGCCTGATAGAGACTCGATTTGCATGATAGATTCGGAAGAACCGGACGTTATTGGTGCTAGTAGGTTGTTCAATCCGAAAGACTGTGAACACAAAGTACTGATTTGGTTTTTTTGATCCTGGTTGAGTGTATTGCTAAAGGATTGCCCCATTTGATGCAATTACATCTTTATACCAATGGGCCGAATCTTTAAGAATACGCTTTTGGCTGGGATAGTCGACATAAATAATGCCAAATCGCTGCCGATAGCCGTAGGCCCACTCGAAGTTATCCATAATTGACCAGAGGAAGTAGCCCTTAGCCTCTACCCCTTCATCAATGGCGCGTCCATAGGCTTGTAAGTACCGACTGAGGAAGTCGATGCGCTGGGGGTCGTGAACCTTGCCGTCAAGGTGGATCCAGTCGCAGTTAGCCATGCCATTTTCAGTGACGACAATGGGTAATTTGTAGCGCTCATAAAAGAAACGGGGTCCCCAGTAGAGAGCATCGGGCGTCACCTGCCACAGCATCGTTGTTAACGCATGACCATCGTCACTAGGCGTAGGGACATAGCCGCCCTTAGGGCTGGAACGAACGGTCTGACCATGGTAGACATTGACGCCGTAGAAGTCGAGCGGCTGGCAAATGGTTTCCAGGTCGCCGGTTTGGATCTCGGGCATGTCGTCCTTGAACCGTTTCATCCCGTCTTTTGGATACTCTCCCAAGATCATGGGGTCAGCGAACCAAGTATTGTTCCAACAATCCTTTCCAGTAATGGAAAACATCCCTGTACGCGCCGCCTCAATCGTTTCAGGATCTTCGCAGGCTGGGATTTTCACAAATCCAACTGGGGCCGCGCCAATAATCGGTTTGCTCCTGGCTCTGGAGCGGATCGCTTGGACTGCCTTGCCGTGGGCCAGCAGCGAATGGTGAATGGCTAGAAGAATATCGGCAAAGCCCAATTTGAGGCCAGGCGCATGTTCGCCCGTCTGATGACCAAGCCCAATGAAACACTGGGGCTCGTTCAGTGTCATCCAATAGGACACCCGATCTGAAAGTCGATCGACAATGACGGTTGCATATTCAGCGAACCAGTCGGCGCTGTCACGATTCAGCCAGCCGCCTCGACAATACAGGGCATAGGGATAATCCCAATGAAAGAGAGTGACCCAGGGCTGTATACCATTTTCCAACAAGGCGTCAATCAATCGGTCATAGAAAGCTAAGCCCATTCTATTGACTTTGCCAACTCCTTCCGGCAAAACACGCGGCCAGGAAATGGATAGACGATAGGCATTCAGCCCAATTTCGCCCATTAGTCGGGCGTCTTCTCCATATCTATGGTAATGATCACAGGCGACCTCTGCCGTATTATCCGACCAAATTCTACCGGGCGTGCGGCACATCATATCCCATACCGAAAGCCCCTTGCCGCCCTCAAATGCTCCGCCTTCGATCTGATAACTCGCTGCCGCTGCCCCCCAAACAAAATCCTTTGGAAAACCCATGTACGCCTCCTAACTGAATAAATTAAGTTGGGGCATAACTTAAAGTGAGAAATTATGCTTGGGAAAGAATACAGAATTCAGCAGTCAGCAGTCAGAATACGCATTATAGCTGACTCCTAACGTCTGACTCCTATCTCCCGAACTCCTTTCCAATCCGAACACTCCGGCTTAAGTTACGCCTCTTAAGCTAGCTTCCCATGTAAGGAATCCCTGACTCTGGGGTAGTCGTTTTCACAATTAGCGGAATCCCTTGCCCATCAATTCCTGAATCCCTTATGCAGTCTGTCATGGGCAATATGGAACACAATTTGACTTGATATGGGCCAAATTGCTCAAGCTCAGAGCGCCGGGCGATCGCTAAAATTGTTCATAGCTGAGCATACCTTAAGCAACTCACAAAACGGCACATTTCTGGCATATAGCTGGGCTATTCTTCTTCCCCTAAATCAAATCCCTTCAGTTTTTTCCGTAAACTACCCAATGCAATCGGGTTGAGTCAGGTGCTTGGAAGCTATCAATCAGTCGCCGCCACCAAACCTTATACAGGGAGGAATCCCCGCCATGAATCCATCAACCATCGCGGACATAGAACTTACCCTAAGCGAATTAGGTATATTAATTGCTGCAGCTGAAGGCATATATTCTGGTTTATCCCCACAAAAACAAATTATGATGCTCAGAGCGGTTTACAATCGCTTATCGGGCATGGTGAGTCAGGAAACTGAAATGCCTCCAGAACTCCATCCACTTGAAATCTAGTGATTGCCTTGGAATGCAAACTCAATGCATATCGGCTTATCAGTTTAGAGAGCTGATTTCATGGGTTTCATACCAGCCAGCCCATCTGCGTAAATACACCGCAGGATGTTCGCCTTTAGAGTTTGGATTTTCAAAATCATAGGCGTCAATGAAACTCGCCAAAATATCTTTCAGTTCAGAGTCAAGATGATTGGCTTCACTCAAAGACCATTTAGCCGCTGTCATACTGGCGCGAGCATAGGCCAACTCAATCAATAACCGCCTTGCCGCTGGAGGCGATTGTTCATGTTCAGCGATTGTAAACAAAATTCGAACAGAATCTTGGGCAATCATCTCATCTGAGTTTAGAACTCCCATGGTCAACCCAGGTATTTCTTTGTCGAGAAAGGTAACATAGGGTGAAACTTCTTTAGACGGAACTTCTCCCCAAGCCCCCCAAACTAATGCAGCTCTTTTCTGGGCATTCTCCTCTTGACTACAGTCTGGTAGAAATACCTTTTTGCTTGTCCTAAAATCACCGGCAGGTCGATCCCGACAAAGAAAATCCACTAACCCATTTTCAATGTAATGGATTGTTTCTTCAACATTCATTCCCCTTAACAAAGTCTGGCGATAGAACCAGGGAGAAATCCTTTGAAAAAGGCTATAGTCTGAATCTATCGGGAATTTCGTCATATCATTGGGGGCCAACCAAATCAAGTAATTAGGATCGGCAGAGTTGAGTTGAGTATATTGGCTTGGAATCCTTTGAATGGTCCTCAGATCATTGCCGAATCTATCATCTATTTCGGTGGCCACCCTATGATCAAGGTCATGCCATTCAGGTATGGGATAAGGAACAAAGTAGTGACGAATCGGTTGATCGTAATCTCCTGCCCTAATGGCCTGCTTCCCTCCAGGTTGGGTAACCACGGCATGTCTGGGAAAGCAGCGCCGGGGCAAAATATCTGACTCACGGGCTTTGATCGCCATGACGGTGCCCACATTTAAAAGGGCGACCCCCAAACCTTTTTGCTGTAGAAATTTCCAGAGGTATTGAAGTTGATTGGGATAGGCTTCAGCCAGGGAAGTCATTCTCTGAGCATCTGCTTTTGAGCAGAGGCGCCTACCATTAAAATCCGTCAATGAAACAGCTATCTTTAATAAGGCTTCTGCCGTACTTAACGAAATATTTGGACGCGCTTGTAATCCCTTTAAACTCGTACCAAACAGATTAAGGGCGGAAATTTCAAATTCTTCCCTTAAGAAGATGATAATATTCTCACGAATTTCATCCTTAAGCCGACTAGCAATCTGATCGATCCGGAGCGGATCACCCATGATTGCAGAGGTTTCTATGTCACTTGGAATATATGGGTTAGACATTGCCTGTAGATGCACAAATCAACAGCCAAAATACTGATTTAGCCAGCTAGACTTGACAGTATTTTCAGGCTCTGATCCGTAAATCTAATAATGCCTGTTTATGGGTGCCTGGGTAATTTCAAGTACGTTCTAATCTTATCAGCAAGAATGATCGGTGTATTTACAGTTGCACAGTAACATTTTTTCCTGGCGACAGAGCGTTGGGATATCGTAACTTCCCCTACACCACCTGATAGACAAAACTAAGTGTCGCCCAAGCCTCAACATCCAGGGCATAAGCGTCTAGTGAGAGATTATTTTCCTTAGTGAGGGTGGCGCTGGCCCGATTCAGATCAGCTAGGACAGCCTGGGCAATATGAAGGGGTTTAGGCACAGCGCTAATCCGCTGAGTGTTGGCGGCGGCGTTAGGCATATGTAACAAAGCGTCAACAGTTCGAGATAAGGGCGCAACACTAAAAACCAGATGGGTTTCTAGCCAACGGCTGGTGCTGCCCACCATCCAATCAGCCGCCGCTTGGGGAACGATGATCTCTTCTCCAGGTTGAATCATGTTTCCCTCTGGCAGGGTCTTAGAAAGCTCATTAGATTGACCCTCTGTCGGGAAATCCGGATAAAACGCCACGGCTCGCCCACCGCTATCAAAACCAATCAGGGCTAAATAGAGAAGCCGATCGCTAAAATTACTCAGCCGAAACCGAATGCGACTGCCTGCAGAGAGTTGAGCGGTTTGTCCA
>JAKSDM010001346.1 GCA_022360135.1 Pseudanabaenales cyanobacterium
GTTAGGGGGGTGGCCTTTAGCCCAGACGGTAATCTGATCGCCTCTGCGGGGGCAGATGAGACGATCAAAATCTGGAAAAAAGACGGGACTTTGCTAACCACTCTGGTGCGGCATCGGGGGACGGTTTGGGACGTAGACTTTAGTGCGGATGGTCAGATGCTTGCCTCAGCCGGTGAGGATTTGAAGGTGATTCTTTGGGATTTAGATCAAGTGCTTACACTCGATTTACTGGCTTATGGCTGTAATTGGGTGCAAGATTATTTGCAGACAAATGCTGAGGTGGAGGCCCGCGATCGTACCCTTTGCAGTGGCGTCAACCCCTAATGCATCTTTATTCCTAGGATCTGAAACTTCCAATCAGGCTTAATCTTCGTATGATATACGAGCAACTGAATTGGATTTCAGTCCTTCGTAAACTTAGCGTATGAGAGGAGATCGCGATGAATCGTCGTGACTTTATGACTTGGGTTGGGGTGGGTTTTTTGGGCAGTTCGTTGCCAGTTGCGATCGCCGCCTGCTCTTCAAAATCAGTATCCGGAGAATTTGAAGCCGTGGGCTCCCTATCTGAATTGGATGCATCTGGCCAGCTTTTGAATGAAAACGCCCACGTTGGTCCAGTTTTGGTGATTCGTGACCCCAATAATTCAGCTACTTTGCTAGCCGTCAACCCCATGTGCCCTCACGCCGGATGCACCGTCTCTTGGCAGGCGGATAAAACTCGTTTTGTCTGTCCTTGCCACGGTTCTGAATTTGCAGTGGATAGAGCCGTTGCGCGCGGCCCAGCTAGAGAACCGCTCGGTGAATATGCGGTGAAGGTAGAGGGAGAGCAAATTCTGGCGGCAAAAGCTTAGTGAACTCCATCGCGCAGTAATTGAAATGAGCTATCAGCTGTTAGGCATTTAATTGCATATTGTACCTTGGTTTTAGGTAGGGGTAAGCGGCAAGCAGGGAGATTACCCCGTCGACTGCCTACCCCCTCCAGCTGCAGACTCAATTTGCGGCGCTAAAACGCCGCCTCTTTCTGCAGCAACGCTTCGATAGTCAGATCTAACTGAATTTTACCATTAAAGACAGTGCCGATTTTGCGGTTTTGCAGATGCTCGAGCGCAAGACTGTAGCCTTCATCCGGCAGGGGTACATAGCCCACCACTTTAACCAGGGTCCGGGCATGGCTGAGGTAATACTCAATAAAAGCCTGCAGTTTTGGCTTGGCCTCTAGCGACTCGGCATTGACGTAGATAAACAAGGGACGGGCAAACGGTTGATACTGAGCCTTCCTCACCGCATCCCGAGAAGGCGATATCAACCGTTCGCCATTGTCGATCTCGAGGGCTTTCAGAGTGGCTTGATTCTCTTCGTAATAGGCATATCCAAAATAGGCTAGCGCATTGGGATCCTGACGAACATCCTGCACCAAGACCAAATCATCTTCACTATCCGTGTAGTCCATCCGACTGGCTTGGGCCTCTCCCATCACCACTTCAGTAAAATAGTCGAATGTTCCTGAATCTTGACCGGGACCATAGAGGTTCAATGGCTGATCTGGCCAAGTAGGCCGAACTTGCCGCCAGCTATTGATCACCCCTTCAGCTGCAGGTTCCCACATCTTTTCCAGCTCATCTAGCGTAATACTGTCAGCCCAATCATTATCACGATGGACAACTACCGTCAAAGCATCAAAAGCAATGGGGAGTTCAATGTATTCAATCCCTGCTGTTCTGCAGGCATCCATTTCCTCCGGTTTGATTGGGCGAGAAGCGTCATTAATATCGGTTTCTCCAGCACAAAATTTCCTAAAGCCTGCTCCTGTCCCAGAAAAGTTGACACTAATTTGAACCGAGTCGGAATAACTGTCCTGGAATTCTTGAGACACCTCATCGGTAATGGGAAAAACCGTGCTAGAGCCGTCAATCAAAATGGGTTCCGACTGTTGCTGCTGAATTTGATTTGTTAAGCTTTGTGGGTCTGAACAGCCGACTACAACAGCAAGAACACTCAGTGAGATCGCCCGCTGATAAAGGTTTGCGTTCACTGCTATCAATCTCCCTGCAACGATAAATAAAGTAAGAATTACTTGGATATCGTTTCAAATTCCCGCAAATAATCAAGTTAGCAGGCGACAAAGATAAGAATCTTATTTTTGTTCATTGTGTGAAATAAACATAGACGAGCTGTTAACCTTTTGCGTGAGCAGAGTTGTCGCCTCCTCACTGGAGAGAGGTTTAGAGAAGAAGTAACCCTGGCCGTACTCACAGTAAGCCTGTTTCAACATCATCGTTTGCCCTAGGGTTTCAACGCCTTCGGCTACCACATCCATGCCTAACTTGTGACCGAGGGCGATGATGGTGTCAACAATTTCCCAATCTTCGCTGCTCTGCTCCATGTGCCCAACAAAAGACTTATCAACTTTGAGCGTGTCCATGGGAAATCGATGCAGATAACTCAGCGAAGAATAGCCTGTGCCAAAGTCATCAATGCTAAGGCGCAATCCTAAACCTTTGAGCCTTAGCATCAAATCGATCGCCTCCTCAACCTCTCCCATGACCATACTTTCTGTAAGCTCCAGCCAAATACAATGGCCGTTAACACCAACATCCTGCAGAATCGTCGCTATCTGATTGACCAAATCGGGTTGTTCGAACTGCCGTTTTGACAGGTTAATACTCATTTTTAACGGATAGTTCGGGAACTGCTGCTGCCAAAGCTTGAGTTGACGGCACGCCGCTTGGAAAATCCACTGCCCCAGCGACATAATTAGCCCGATTTCCTCAGTCACCGGAATAAAGGCGCCAGGCAGTACAAATCCCTGGTCTTGTCGACGCCACCGAGCGAGTGCTTCAAACCCCTCAATATGTCCTGTTTTGAGGCACACAATTGGTTGATAATAGAGCAAGAATTCCTGATTCTCTAGGGCATTGAGCAAATCGCTCTCTAAACGCAGTCGATTAACCGCCTCGTCTAGCATGCCAGTGGCAAAGACCTCATACCGGAATTTCCCCAATGCTTTCGCCCGATACATGGCTGTATGCGCATCACGGAGTAGATTTTCAGGCTTATGGAGATAGTTGTCCTGGATAATCACCATACCAACACTAACCGTGGTGGAAAGCCGCTGCTGGTCGAGGTAAAATGGCTCTGATAGAGTGATTTGTAGGTTCTCTAAGGTTTTTCCAATAGCCCCTCGCGTCATGTCCTGAAACAAAATTGCAAATTCGTCTCCACCGACACGGGCTAATTGAACCGATTGCGGAATGACCTGTTGTAATCGATCTACTACAGTCAACAATACGAGATCGCCAGCCAGGTGGCCTAAACTTTGGTTAATCAGTTTGAACCGATCGATGTCTAGAAAAGCTACCACCACCGGTTGCGCTTGTTGGCGGCGCTGGTTAGACTGTAGCGCTCGATGGATGTGCTGGATGAAGACGTCACGGTCAGGCAGGCCGGTCAGTTCGTCATGGGTGCTGTTGTACAGCAATTTTTGTGTAGTGATGAGGCTGCCGGAGACTAACACCCCCACTATGGGTTCAGCGATGGGCAGCCAGATCAGATGAGTGAACCCCAGCCATCCCATTCCCCAAAGCCCCAAGAGAATCAAACCGCCCGCACAGAATACAAACACAGGTCGTTTTCCCTGCCAGACAATTCCGCCCGCAATCAAGGTCCA
>JAKSDM010001593.1 GCA_022360135.1 Pseudanabaenales cyanobacterium
ATCAGCGTCAGCAAAGGATTGCGGATTATCCATAATTCAGACCTGCCAAAGGCAAAGCATATAAGCCCCGCTGGACCATAGGAGTCGTTCGCCAGCGCAGGGGTTCGTCGGCAACCTGAAAGTCGGTAATATGGGCTAGAAATCGGGACAAGGCGATGCCCCCTTGTCGTTGGGCCAATTGGGCTCCGATGCAGCGAAAAATGCCAGCGCCAAAAGCAAGGTGTTGGGTAGGTCGCCGATGAATATCCAGCTGATCCGGGTTCTCAAAGACCTCAGGATCGCGATTGGCGGCGCCGACGCCAATCAGGATCTCTTCACCCGGAGCAATCACTTGACTTCGCAAGGTAATGGCTTCACGGGCGATCAACAGAATATATTGCACGGGACTATCAAAACGGAGCAGTTCTATGATTGCCTTGTCCATGAGTGCTGGATCTTGGCGCAAGGCGGTGCAGCTATCGGGATGTTGGAAAAGCGCTAACAGAGCATTGCCGATGAAGTTCATCATGTTCTGGTGTCCGGCATAAAAGAGTAGGATCAACAGATTGATTAAACCAGCCTCGCTCATGACATCGGGGTCTGCATGTTCAGCAACTTGAATCAACTGACTGATTAAATCAGTCTGGGGAGCGCGCCGTTTCTCCTCTAATAGACGGTGCAGATAATCGACAAATACCTGGCCATCCCCTTGCAGCAGGTTTTCCTGGTTTTCAGCCGACACACAACTGAGATAGTTGCCTTGCAAACGACCCACCACTTCACTTAATGCAGAGATATCTGCCTCCGGTACGCCAATGACTTGGCTAATGGAGCCGAAGGTGAATGGGTGGGCATAGTCAGCCATTGCGTCGATATGGGGACGATCTCGTAAGCTCTGCAGTAGCGCATCTGCCCGGTGAGTCATTGCGGTGGCTTGCTCGTTTAAGGCGCGGGCAACTACGCTATGGACGGCTTGCCGAAAGGGAACTGCGTGGTTAGGTGCAAGCACTTGCAGGCATTGGGCTAGGGCTGCTTCTGTGGGGTGCAGACGACTCATATCGCGCAAATTCTGACCCCAATGATCGCATTGAGGACTGTTTAAAAGAGAAACCGCATTAGCATAACGACTAATTAACCAACGCCCCTGTTGCATCTGGTAAACGGGTGACGTTTCACGCAGTTGATGGTAGAAAAGGTAAGGGTTATCTACCATAGCGTTGTCCGAGAAACTGAGTTGCTTGGGATGATGGTTAGAAACTGAGTTGGCAGTTTGATGCATATGGCTCTATGTCACTTTCCGTGAGATTTTAGTAGCCAAATATGGCTACCCATCCAGTCTTAAGTTTGCTGGGATAGTAGGTACGCATCGGCGCTTGGATAGTTATATTGTAGTCAGGCGTCAAATCAGCAACGGTTTGCCCCAGGGCATATCTGCCAGTTGCTTCCTCAAAGGTTGATGTTGCCCACCAGCTAGCTCTAACGGGAACCTTAAGTTTGTTAGCCAAGTCACGAGCAACTCCATTTCTTCCGGCATAACACACACCTGTCAGGTCAATACCTTTGCCATTGAATGCTCCACCCATATCATTGACGATCGAAGAGGTACTTCTTGAAACAGCGAAATCAATATCCAAATCCTTAAAACTCGGCCCTCCATGACCAAAAATTGCCAACACATCATTCCTGCCTATTCCGGTCACCGAATTACCAATCTGATTACCTGAGAACTGGTTAGCGTCGCCAATCTGTTTGAAACCTGCATATGCGGTTCCATTCGTATTGTCCGTAACAATACGCTGGGGGTTGGCTAAGGCTTTGGCTGTACTACGGTTCAGCGCCCCAGTAATGCCTCCTGCAATAAACCCAATTCCAAAACCAATCCCGGCGCCAATCCCGGCTGCTAAACCAACTCCTTCAGAAGCATCCCGACGCCCCTCAACAAGGTTTACACCGATCTGATTCAGAGGACTAGAAACGGCCCCATCAGCTGTACCAGTAACAGCACCGACAACAATACCACTGCCGATACTAGTTGAGGTGGAAACACCCGCTGCGGCTAAGCCTGCTGTTGCCAGCAGTCCTACACCATAGCCGATCGCACCCCCTGCCGCGCCAGCAACAGCCCCAACCGCTGCATAGGCAAAGAATTTACCGACATTAAAGTTTCCCTTATGGCTGACTGCGTAGGTAATCGCACCTGCGACTGCCCCAACGATCGCACTGACAATCACAGTAATCAGGAAAGCAGTCAGTGCCTCTTCTCCATCAGGATCTACCAGGTTGATGGGATTGTTCCGAACGTACACGTAGGGTGAAGCCCCTTGCAGTTGGGAATCGACGTCGTAGAAGCGACCCAGTTCTGGATCGTAGAAGCGGGCTTTGTAGTTATAGAGACCGAGTTCTGAGTCGTACTCCTGGCCGGTATATCGATAGAAGATGATGTCCGGCTCCGTACTGCCTGCACGGGTGATGGTCGCGCCAAAAGCAGTGTAGTTATAGATCGCCACGACGTTACCGTTCTCATCCACAACCCGTCGCACCGAGCCCTGGTAGTCCTTAACGACGGTATAGCGTTTGCTGGCAGTTTGCAGACCGATCAGTCCGTCGGGACCATAGATGTACTGAGCGTTATTACTCTCTCCACTAGAAGTACGGCTAGACTCCAGCAGAGACTGGCTATCGGCGTCGCGGACATAGAGCTTGGCGGCCAGTTCGTCGCCCTGACTGTCCTGTTGGCGTTTCAGGACGCGATCGCGATCGCCGCCATACTGAAAACTCACGTTACTATTCGGTTCATTGGAGGGCGGGTCACTACCCAACTGGAAATCATCCGCCTTCCTAAAAACGGGATCGTAATTGATGGTGGTGATATCCAGACGGGCGCCAGAAGTAACCGCACCATTGCGGTTATAGGTGTAAGCATCAATCACATCACCATCAGCGGTGACTTGGTGGAGGCGATCGCTGTCCTCAATATAGGTGTATTGCTCCGGACGCGTACCCCGGGTAACGGTGTCGAGATTATTGTTGAGATCGTAGGCGGCTGCGCCCTCAACCCCATAGCTGGCGCTCGCATCTTCGGTATTTTCAGCCACCATTAGACGAGACAGCGAATCGTATTGAAAACGATAGGCGTAGTTGTCTCCATTCCCAATGGTTGTGATGCTGGCAACCTTACCGTCATAGTATCCAGCGCCGTTGTACCCGTCTTGGGTGTATGTTAGGGTTTCCTCTAGAATGGTCTCGGCGTCATCGCTGGTGTATCGGGTGACCCGCGGCCAGCCCGGAGAGTTGAACTGAGCCTGATAGGACAAGAACTTGGCTGTACTGAGTTTGAGGGTGGAAGCGGCGATCGCCCCCTGGGCGTTATAGGTAAAGGCGCCAAAGGCAGCAGCATCTTCCGGTGTCCCAATTTGGGCAATCTGGCCAAGGCGATCGTACAAATAGGTAATGCTAGCCGTGTCACTGCCATCAGGATAATCAAGCCGAATCACCCGGTTGAGGGCGTCATAGGCATACCCTACGACACGCTCTATGGCGTCGAAGGCATCAACAGTAAGCGCTTTCGTCAAGAGATTGCCCATAATATCATAGGCGTAGGTTTCGGTAATCTGTTTAGTAGAATCCTCTGGATAGACCACTGAGTGATGCAATTGACCGAACAGGGTGGGATTGGAGCCATCACCGTCGTAAGTATTTTGAAGCACAACCGTATGGGGTTGGTTCGTATCTGGCCAATTTGGCTCGTAGAGCGCTCTTTGCTCCAATTCCTCTGGCTGCCACTCAGCCTGGAAATATCCCTCTTCAAGCGTGCGTCCCAACTCATCATATTTGGCGTAGAGAATGGTTTTAATGGCGCTATTGGGGTTGTCGCCTTCTGCATCCATCGTAAAGCGCACGCGACCTGCCAAATCATAGATAAAGTAGGTCGTCCCAGCGTCGGGAGTTTGGGTAGACTCCGTATCTCCGACAAAGTTGTAGGTGTTGATAATCGCCCATTTTTCGTAGTCGGGCTCTCCTGCGTGCAGGGCGGCGACCCCTTTAGGCAACAAGGTTTGCACCAGTCTACCGGCGCCATCATAGAAATTCTGGAAGATTTGGAACGCCTGCTCACCGGAAGTGAGGGGTCCGCGAATACGAGCGATCTCCTGATCGGTTTTGCTAGTAACGGTGTATCCAATATCCCCATTGGAGTCAGTAAGTTTTGTTACAAAATATTCCCCGGAGGGCCAGGTATCGCCAAACTGCCCTTGGGTATTGGCGCCATACTCATACAACGTCACATGACTATTCTCGTTCACGGTCGCCGCCAATGTTCCACTCTGGACAATGGCGAAAGTCTCACCTGGGAGGCCCTTCTTATGCGCTAGGGATTGGGCGGTGGGATAGAATTCCGTCCTGGTATAGGGATATCCCTGATCATCCGGGTAAGCAGTTGCGACTTCGCCCGTCATCTTGCCGGATACAGGATTGAATGTCTGTACAAATTCTGTTCGGTAACCAGGGGGAAGCTTGTCCAACAGAACCGCCTTCGTTGCAACGGCGGGGCGTCCCACCTGGTCATAAACAGTTTCAGCAACCACGGTTCCCGTCCCACTGAAAGCCTGCTTTTGCCGTTCCTTACCTGAGCCATCCAAGTAAGTAACCGATAACTGTGGTCCCTCTAGGGTCGCGATATCAGAAAAAGCGACGCCCTGATCCGTCACAAACAGGGAGAGTGCGCCTTCGATGGCAGGGGCGTCTAATCGTGAGAACAATAGCTCCCCATTCGCCAGGAAAAACACAGATGTTTTTCCACTGATGGGGTCTTTCGGAGCCAGCAGCAGCCAATCGTTGTCGAACTGAGGTTGCCCCCCAGTGGGCGCAGACACCAGAATCCTTTCACCCGCCAACGTCACAATCCAGCCATCAGTCGGGCTCCAAGTTGCGCTCAGATTATCGCCGATAGACATTCCCAGTTGATTCTGGGGCAGGATCGGCTCCCCATTCGCATCAACGGGTAGATGAACGGTGATCAGGGCGCCATAGTCGTTTAGATCTGTGGTGGGTGCAAAGACGATCTGGGATTCACCCGCGACTTGATGAACTAACTGCCCCATCTCTGTGTCCCACTGATCCAGGGTGGTGGAGGCCCACTCTTGCTTCCAGTTCTCACCCTGCGCCAGGTTCGCAAGCGTACCACCCCACGCAGGCTGGATTTCGAGGAGACTATTGGGTTTATCCTCAGGGAAAGTGAAATCCCGCACTCGATTTTGCTGCCGCACCGTATAGAAACCGAGACCATTGGTCACGAAGTTTCTGGCGTCCGTGTTGGCAATGGCGACACGGCGGCTACTGTAGGCGGTGCGAATGGTGTCCCCACTCAGCAATACTGTGGCAAGTTCGTCAGTATACTGGGGATGATACACCGTGGCATTGGTTTCACTGACCAGGGGCGCAAATAAGATGTCATCTAGCAGCAGTACACTACTGGACGAGACTTTTTGATTTTGGGCTTTTAAAGTGACCTCAAGTTCATTATTGACGGGATCTTTTAACTGAATAACGTAATGCCTGTATTCCCAATCCCCAGAACTCCCTTCAATCATGAAGGCGGCTAGGATCTGACCATCTATTGTGATCTCCCAAGTTGCTTGGCCGTCATCATCATTGAACGTTGCCGCTGTCTTAATCCAACAGCTCAAAATGTAGATTTCGTCATTTGCTCGTAGGGTGAGTGGATGCTGTAGGGTGCTACCGGATGGCAATGGCAGCGATCGAAAACCGGTGTGGGCATCGCCCTCCAGCGTGTTAGCCGCAACTGATCCCAAGGAAAACTGCCAGGTCGAGTCCGACTCATAGACCTCAAAGCCTAGGTACACCACTTCACCCAAACGAGCATTGGTGAACTCTGCAACCCGTTGGGTTTGAGTCCGATCCAGCAAATTGGTAGAGGGGCGATCGGAGACATCGAGCGCTTCCACCACAGTGCCATAATCCCCCCGCACCGTTGTCTCACCGATCCGTCGCCAATGGTTAGGTGGGGGCGGAGCATCATTGTTCCAATCTGAGAAGTTAACCGGAACCGTCTGATTGGGGTTGTAAACATCTGCGGTCAAGGCCGAGTAGGTGCGGGCAGGCGCCCATTTCGTGATGGTCGCATCCTCGTCCCCCGCGCCCCAATCTTTGAAGGTCGTGAGTGCAAACTCAACGGGCGAACCGGGTTCCGCTTGGTTGGCGCCCTGATAGAACTTGATCGAGAGGGCGACAGGTGACCAGATGTGCCGTTCCTGCATGATGGCGTAGTCGCTGACCTGCCAACAGTAGTAAATTTGACGTCGGTTGGTTTCCGGTTCTCCCGAGGAGTTGTAGTTATCGGTGGAATCTGATGTCAGCAACCCAGTTGCCCAAGAATACTCGTAATTCACCGAGCGCATGATCGGAACCGAGGCTGTCAGAGCCCCTGCTGTGGAGGCGATCGGCAAAAAGTGATGGGGAGCAGAGTCAAGGTACAGTCGCCAGCGCCGACCGGTGCGGGCAGGCATCAACGAGCCTGTTGCTTCAATTCCTCGCTCAGCACAGGCTGCCAGTAAATTTTGAGGAAGGGCCTGTGCATACAGAGCGCCGATTCCCGTATCTTCTACCTGGAGTGTCTGCGAATAGGTGGTGGTTTCAGCGCTGATTTGTTTGACATACCCGCCGACTAAGGGGACACGTTCATTGGGTGCAGTAATCGGGGCATATTCAGTGCGTACATCATAGATATTGAAAATGCGATCGACAGGCTCACCATTAGCGGCATAGTCTGTCTTGTCAAACAGTTGACCGCTGAGGAAGCTGTAGTATTCGGCAGCAGCTCCCAGCCCTTCATTATCAGGAACTAACCCAGCCTCACGCGGCGCTCTATTGTTGTGGTAGCGATATTCAGACCGTCCAAATAAAGTTGTATCTGGAGCCGGGTAACAAGGATTGGTTGCCTCAGAAACCGGGTTGTAGACTGCTGTGGCGGCTGCAAACTCAGTAACTTTACCATCGGGCGTGACTGTTACAGTTTCGCAGTCGTAGTAGTACGCAACTTGCCTGCCCCTTTCATTACTCTCCCTCTCATCTGGCCATTTGACCGGATAGCCGTCGTCAATGGTTAATTGGGCAATCACAAAACTTGCGGTCTGTCCATCAACGGCCTGATCGACATACTGGTAGAGGGTCATTGAAGAAGGACTATCAAACCTGCCTCGGTAGGTCACGAATGAAGATGCACCCACCAACCTCGAACCGGCTACTTGTGAGTCAACATAGATAAATTCGTTACTTAACACGATTTCTGCTGCAGCGTTGACCTGCCCATTTTCCAGCGGCAGAATGTGAGTGTTGCTACTATCATCCTCATAGGCGATGAAGTAAGGTGCACTGTTGATCAAGCTCTTCGGTTTGACATTGCTGGGTAAGGTATAAATCGGGCCTGCAATTTGACCTTCGTTATTGCGGTAGTAAACCTCTCTGTCGATCGACAGATAATTACCGTTGATGGTGGGAACAATACCCTCCCGGGAAGGGGTTGTTTGTCTCTCCGTTGACCACCTCAACTGAAATGCATCGAATAAGGAAAGTTGGGCATCGAACTCCCCTGACAAAATAGCGGCGTCATTGCCATAAACAAAGGCGGGTTCAGGGTCACTTGTCCTCAGGGTTAGCTCCCCAGACTGCCATTCAACCCCGTCAAAACGGAACAAATGCCCCAAGTTGCCCACCTCACTCCCGCTGGCAACTGACTGGGCATAGGGGAGCTTGGTTTCGCTGTCTACTGTGTAGGCTTCATCCACCTGCAGCCTGCCAGTAAAGGACTGATCCCACTGCTGGATTTTGACGCTATAGCGGATTTCCGAGTTTGTACTGCCTGTGACATAAGTCATTACGGCATAATCAGGGCCTAAGGCCCAGAACAGATTAGGGGTGCTATCCGGTTGCCAAACAACATTTGTGAGGTTAGAGATCTGGAGGGACGCTTGCTGAAAATCAGTATCAGCCTCATCGAGGTAATAGATCCTCATACTGACTTGGGATGAGTTATTAGGGTGATTCGCAAGGGCAAAGTAGTCTGCAGTAGCAGCCAGCGCATACTGGGCATTCGCGTCAATCCTTAATGAGTTGCTACGATCAATCCACTCTTTAAGACGAGCATCCCAGACTTTTGCAATAATGTTGGCGCCGGAAGAACAGGCGACAAAGAACTGATCACCCGTTGCCGCTAGTCCTTGATCTCCGTTGCTGATAGAGAGCACCGTCAGGTCTGTTTCTGCTTCAATATGCCACTGTCCATAACGCCCGACCTGTTTATGGAAGGGGGCCACATATAGGGAGGGATTGGTTGCAGCAGTAATAAAACTAACCACAAAAAAGTCCTGTTCTACAGAGACATTTAAGCTATCCAGATCAATGTTGACTGGGAAGTTATAGGGAATATCTGCTTCAACCCACAGTCCGTTCCATGAATAGATCCGAATACTCAACCCGCGCGTAGCTCCGTTGTAGCTTGTGATCACACAGTAGTCCGGCCCAAACCATATTCGGGGTGTCCCACGGGTGTCAATTTCAGCAATGCGACTTGTGCCTTCTAGCGAACAGTTATGATAACTGTAGTTAACTTGACCGCCTTGGGGATACAAAATGCCCTTCAATGCCCCACGATACTGGGTTGTATTCAGGTCCGTTTGGGGGTCGTTATAATAATAAAATTCCATGCTAGGCTGCGCTAGACCGACATCGGTCCTTGGGGTAATGCTGCGCAGATAGCGTTTGTAAAAGTTGGGATTGTCTTGATGTTCCAGGGCCATGTTGACCACATCATAATCAAACGCATACTGGATGATGAGTTCACCCGCCCCAGAAGGCGCATCGTATGAGTTGCGAACCTCAACGGAGGCTAAAAATTTAGTTTCGTAGCGGTCCTGGTAGGCGATCAAGTTCGGGCTAGTGGCGTCGAGATGGGGGATTTGATACTCGCGGACTTGGCTGTTGAACTCTTTCGCAGCGTAGTTTAGGGTGATGGTGCGGCTGGTTGGAGCAATGATCTGCTTTAACCGTGTTGAGCGAGTGTATTCAAGTCCGGCAGAGGTTCCCAGGGTAAGGAGGTCATTTTCATAGACAAATTTCACCGCCTCGCCCCAGGGCGTGGCGATCGAAGATAGGTTCCACGCCAAAGCATAGGGAGACTGTCCTGTGGAGCGAATACTACTACCCACCCAGTTGCCCGTTGGCCCGCCCCATTTAACGTTAAACTGGACCGGACTGCTGACCGAATTGGAGGCCGCCCCGCCATAGGTGTAACGATTCCCCTCCTCCTTGACAATCACCCACTTCTCTTCAATTGGATAATATCGAATCTGCCAGAATTGATAATTTTCCGCCTCAAACTCCCAGTAAGTTGAAGTTACATTGAGGAAGTGAAGTCGGTTGGAGCTTCCATCTGCAATCAGGTAATACCGATCGTTATTACGCGCCCCTGTTGATTGATTATCCAGGGCGATGAACTCGTAACCAAGCGTCCAGCCTAATCCCAGAGGACCCGTTGGCGCGTCCAGGTTCCAGATATCAACATCATCCTTAACGTTGCTGTTATAAACTAGCCTTAGCCCTGCTTCCAGACCACTGCGACTGGTCACCGTGACTAGCTCAATGGGAACGTTTACATCGCCCCGAAACAGGTTAACACTTTCTGTAATTCCCCCAAGACCACTGGGATCGATCTGAAAGGTACGGATTGCCGGGGTTTCAGATTGAGCTCCTAAAGTATTACCATCGACTGAGATCAAACTAGACATAAACCTGATTCCTATCTCTTGTTTAAGTTTTAAAAAATTGATTCAATGTCTGACGGATAAGTACTCCGCAAGTGAAGCAGCGGAAATCCAATCAATTGTTTCGGGAAAAAATCCCAAGCTTTCGCTGTCATGAGGCCGTGCGCCTAATGAATGTCTCAAGAAAAAATGCTCATCAACCTCAAAAGCTTCTAGCCTAGTGTCGACATCATTTTTATGGCGATAATAGTAATTAAGAGATTGCCCATTCGGAGCCAAGACATTGGCGACTACAGGTCGAACAGAACGACTTCTATTGCCCTCAGAAGCATGAAACGTAGCGTGATTCATGATGATGGCTTGACCCGCTTGTAACGGGATGGATTGAAGATAGTGATCTCGGATTTCTGTTTCCAAATGAGTACAAACAAAAGGGGCGCCAGGAGCCCGCAGCGGGCAGTTAAAATTTAAATGATGGCTGCCTGCCACAAGTTGCAAGCACCCATTGAACTGATCCACATCAACCAAAGGGGCCCAAATACTAATACCTGGACGAGGTTCTGACTCTACCATTGTGATATCTTGGTGGAGTGGCATTTCACCCCCTACCTGACTGGGCTGTTTCACTGCAAAACCACAGCAGACGAGCCTATAATCAGAAATTATCGCCTCAACTATGCCGCCAATAATTACAGAGATTTCTTGATGAACTGTTTGCCGATAATCGAGATCAGAATTCAAGATAGTGGCTGAGAAACCAGCCTGTTCATGATGATGTTGGTGCTTAGCAAAGATAGACTGTAAACTGATGAGTTCCTGCGATCCAAGAAACTCAATAACAACATATCCATCCCGGTCAAAGTCACGTTGCAGATCCTGATCATAAAAAATCCGACTTTGGAGATCATCTAGCATGGTTCGCCTGCCTCTCCTTCATCGATTCAAGTTGCCGTCGGACGCAGTCGGATTATGTTCAGAAGCAAAGTCCACCCCGCCATCAACACGGCCTGGGGAATTGCCGCAAAAACCAAACGCCCAAATGTGACTCGATGGCGTTCCACCAAAACCAGTTGCCCTTCATGCTCAGGAAAGCCCTGATAGAATGCGTGAGCTTCAGCTGAATCAATGGCGACACGGCGGATAATGCCCAGGGAGCAAAGTATGACTAGCCGAGACATCCACTGACAAGGGAGGCAGTTGCGCTTATAAAAGAGTTGTGGCCGTCGGCTGATTTGGCGAGATTGTTCAGTGAACATGGAACATTTCCTCCAAAACGAATAGCACACTAGCTGTGGTAATGCCCCCAAAAATATCCTGGTATAGTTCACCCTCAGGTTCTTCCCAGGGATGAGCACAATTGGGAGCGGTGATCCGCAGGTTATACCCACCTGACCAACGACCATCAGCCTTTTGGTGTTTCAGTAACTGGGTTAGCAACATCTCGGTATAGGTTGAGGAAGCATCTCGAAAGGATTCAATCCCAACAGCAAAGGCAAGTTCAAAAGCAGATGGAGTATTGCGTAAAGTTGTCTTTTTGACAGGATTACCAAAGGTATTAGATAATCCCAATCGGCGTAGCAGGATAAGGTGGTGATAGGTGCTATAGAGATGGTTACGCCACCAATAGGCAGGCCAGACGCCATCAGGTTGCGCCGTTCGGGAAAGGTAATTGCACAGTTCAGGGAACAACCTTTCCTGGTCTTCTGCATTCAGCGCTAGAAAACCAGTTGCTGTGACACAGGGGTGAACTGAGCCCCAGTTTTCTGGCCCATCATAGGTTGCAAATCCGCCTCCAGGCCGCCATTTCTGTAAGAGGCATAGCTCATCTTTTCGCTCGATAGGATAACCCATCGCACGAAATAGCCGCAGCGAAAATGCCGTTGAATCGGCATCAATCCCTGTAGTTTCGTTGTAGCCCCAGCCTGCTGAATAGGTGCGGTTTGCTAACAACCATTTCGTGGCTTTTTCTGCTGCTGTCTGGGCTTGAGGGTGGTGAACCGTAACCGCAATGTTAGCTAAAGCTAACCCAATGAATGCTGTGACCCATTGCGTGCTTTTGCCCACGGGTAACTGATAGTCGTTCCAGGCTCCTTCTGATAGCTGCAAATCAACGAGATAATCAACAGCCCGATCAATATATTCTCGAAGTACTTTGTCGCGATTTCCTAACGTGAGCGGTAAGCATTTTATGCTAGGCGCCTTTAGATAAAGATTGAGGCGATACCGGCGGCGATCGTCAACCCCCAGACCAATGAATGCAACTTCACACCGTGACTGCAATATATCCTCACGCACAGGAAAATATGCCAGGGAAAATTCATCGCAAAGATGATCAAGCAAATCAACCCATTGCCGTGGCGCTTGGGGTAAACAATGGCCGCAAAGATCAATTTTAGTATCTTTCACTTTGCCGGTAGTCAGGTCGAAGCCCAGACTCATAACCGTACCGGACAAATTCATCCGACGGCGACCGATCGTTTTCGCTAAAAAGACAGGGAAAGCCATGTCCCCCAATAACTCGATACCCAGTCGATCTAGCTGGATCGGCTGTTTAAGACGCCAATAAAGTTTTGCTCTTGCAGCTTGAGAATCAACTCCTTCAAAGCCGATGCTAGCCAAATTTCCGTGAGGGTTCAGCTGCTGAATTAACTGTCTACTCAAGCTGGAATCGGGCAATACACTCTCTAGCCACCTATTAGCCAAATCCCAACCTGCTTGAACTCCGTAGGGTTTAGCATCTAGATAGAGTGCCAATCCCGGTTTACCGACCCCTGCGCCAATCCAGAAGAAGCCCCTGGTAAACTGGTCAAGCGCTTGTTCTTCGGTTGGCAATAAAGTTCTGAATAATCCCTGGCAGAGGGGCCGTAACCCCTCTGAACCAGATTGGCATAGCGCCTGCTCAAGAATCACTCTGCTAGCCGCCAATCTCTCAGCGGGTACTCCCAGATTCCAAGCGGGGTCAGCAATTAATCGAGTACTAATTCCGTCCTGAGAAGCCGAGAGACAAACTTGAAGCGGAGCCCCGTCATTGTTCAATTCTGATACTCCGCCCCGACACGCCTGACTGGTGGATGGATCGACCAGCAAAGCCTTTCCCCAAGCGTTAACCAACTTCTGAGGTTGACCAGACACCCTCGCGCTGATACCCAGCAACTCCTCGATTGAAGAGACTTGCAAGGGGTTTACTCCAAGCGCAGTAGCCATTTTCAAGATACCTTAGTAATGTCGAAGGTGCTAGTACTGCCAAACCGACTACCATCGTTACCATTTTGTCCAGGACTTCCAGATGAGCCACTGGAACCACTTGGTGAGCCTGCCGCACCTCCCTGACCAGCAGAACCTGCAGTACCCCCTTTGCCAGGAATAGCCTGAGCAGTTTGGGGAGAAATGGCGCCTCCTGTGGTGCTAGAGTAAGTTACTTTAACAATAGTGCCATCTCCACCATTGCCGCCAAAACCACCATTGCCGCCGTTACCACCTGAACCACCGTTACCGCCATTTGAACCACTGCACTTATACGCACCATCTTGGTCCGGTTTTCCACCATTACCACCAGCGCCGCCAGCGCCGCCAGCGCCGCCAGCGCCGCCAGCGCCGCCATTCCCACCCGCACTGAAGACAACAACATCCCCGATTAGCTCATCGATCTTAAAAGTTGCTGGCAAAGCAGATTGACCATCAGTCCCATCCTCGCCATTACTACCGTTTCCACCAGCGTCCCCATTCCCTCCTGCAGTTGAATCCCGACAGCCACTTGCCCAGTTGCAGTCACAGTCTCTGCCGTTACTACCTGGTTGACCTACACCACCAGGTAGACCAGGATCACCATTATTTCCTGATGAGCCAAGCACCAAAATGTCACCCGGTTGATCTGTTTGCACCTTTGTTATCGTCATGGTCAATCACCCTAATAAACTAGCTCACCTTTTCTAATCTCTGGAATGTTGCCACTGTTTGAACATTGGCAATGATTTCACCCCCTTCAATGACAACGTTTTCAAAAGTCACCTCAGTTTCGTTAATGACTAAGGGATTTCCAGGCGTTACCACTCGGGCGTCACCTTCAGCCACTGTTATGACTGCCATAGTTTTTCTCCGTTTTAGTTAAGTGCAGATTACTTAATTTTTTGTAGTGTTCCAATCTTTGCATGACACACAGTGTAGATTGCCAGATTGCCTAGCGAGTGAATCTCAAGCTCCTCAAATAGTAAGATTGCTGGTATGCCACTGACAATCAGCGAACCGCCAGGTTTGATGATCACCTTGCGGGCTGCATAGACTGCTACCTCGAAGGGGGCATTGCAGAATTCAATAATTTCCCGATAGCTTCTAACAAGGGCCGAATTACCAAAAATATAAACCCTACCAGCCTTTTCAACGTTCTCTACTTCCTCTGGGGTAAGTTCGTTGACAACACTTATCTTGCGATCATTCCAAAGCGCCGTTGGTAGGACCCATGGAGTATCTTCAACGCCTGTATCATCCCTGCCAATCCAAGATTTGTATTGATCTAGATTTTTGGTGATGAAGATTTTAGGGGTAATTGACGAATGTTTTTCCAAATCGGAACTGAGGTTTTTTTGGACATTATTTCCAATCAACAGAGAGTCTAGAATATCGTACTTCTGCAAGCCGAATGCCGTCAAAACATCATCGACTTTATCTAATGAACTCAAAGAATAACATTGAGAATAAAGAGGTGAATGCTCTATACTTTTTGCTCTCAATGCATTCAATTGAGTCGGCATTAATCCATCTCTCTTATGTACCATAGTAGATATTTCCTTTTTCTATGAATAGTTAACTTTTCTGATCAACTCAGTTTGCATTTTTTAGTCAAAGCCTTCTCATTGGCGCATAATTCCTTATTAATGGACAATTTTTTCATTTTCCGGAAAAAATAGTACATAATCTTTACTGGCTGTTCTAAAAGTTTATTTTTGGAATAATCAATCTCTTAACTTCTATTGACAGTAGAAGCGTTTTCTGTAAATTTTGCATAATAAAATTACCCAACAAAAACAGAGGGTGGTTTATTTTTTTGTATTTCCTTTTTGAGTGGCATCGAGAAATTATATTTCAATAAATTATCTTGATGCTACTAAAAAAAGTAGATTAACTGAGTCCATTCAGAGTGAGGTTATATTATCTCTTCTCTACAAATCAATATATCGTCTTATTACTCATAGCAAAACAAACTACATAACAAAATAAATAAAACTTAAATATCTATAGCCTTCATCTTTCAAAAAACTGAACAAGCTTTCTATAGCAATCCTAAATTAGTCGTAAATCCTATGAAATGGAGATCATTATCAAATAAGAATTGCAAGGCTCTAAAAAGCCTGTTGCAGTTATAAATCATCTAGGATTGCTATAATTAATTGCATCTTTTTCAGCCAACATCTGATCCCCAAGAGCCTTATGGGGCAAGCTTTTAAAGGATTAGACATCTTTCGAGTAAAGCAGTGTTAAGGGCAATGCAACAGAAGTCAAAGGAAGAGAATATTCCACTCTTTTTGATAGCTCATGAGGTTCTCCTGGTGAGTATAGCAATTCTCACTTGGGTTGAATACATCTCAGTGGAGGCAGGGTATAGGGGGTAGGATGCAGGGTGTAGTCAATGCAAATGAAAACCGTCATAGGTGTAGCTAACGACCCGGTTCACCTGTGTTAGATAGCTTTTCAATTCTAACCAGAACTCCCCGTTTCGTCGGGTGCAACCGGATAGTTAGGCAGCGATCGCAGAGGCAGGAGAAATAATCACTGACCCAAAACACCCTCATGTTTCAACCGCAAAAATTTTATCTCAGAAGAGAATAACACCTTGACAGGCATCCCGCTAGCAGCTAAGTTGCTTACTGAGAAAATTTCCAAGCTTTCTCCAGCCTGAAAAGCGCTTGGCGACTAGCATTGGTAACTTTAACGCAGGGTGAGCTTAAGTTGTCTGCTTAACTTCACATCTTTCCTGGTGTGAACTTTCCAGTTGCTGCAAACTATAAGTTAGGCAATTGAAAAATAAGGAGGAACTTATGTCTAAACAACGGCAAGACAAGTTCACTGCTCCTGCAACACCAGAAAAACCCGCTCAAGACAAATTCTTTGTCCAAGCTGAAGGGGAATATATTGCAACCCAACTGGAAGCGATCGCGGATGCAATGATGAAATTAAC
>JAKSDM010000288.1 GCA_022360135.1 Pseudanabaenales cyanobacterium
CCGTCCATAGGGGTGGAAGTTCCAAATCAAGGACATTGATCTCAACTGCAGACGAGCTGACTGCCAAGTTCCGTCTCTGAATAATCGGCCTCTGAACGAGTAGGCAAACAGATGCTTTTGGACCCTGCAGTCGGAATTTTATCCATCTGGAGAAATACCCTGAACGTACTCCCCTATATCTACACCAAAAGTTCTCCACAAAATCCGTCAGAACCAGCCACATTATGGATTATATGCGAGGAGATCTCACTACAAATGGGCAGCAGTATGACTTGATTTTTGCTGTAAATGGCTATAACTCGATTTTTGATTACCGGAAGGCATTGCGCTCCACAGGCATATATGTTTCGGCTGGAGGAGATCTGGCTCAAATTATTCAGGCAGCCCTTGTGGGACCAATGTTATCGAAATTTGGAAGTAAGAAACTCTTATTCATGGGGGTGGCGCAAATAGAGGAAAAAGACCTGTCTTTTATTGGAGAGCTGTTTGAATCTGGCAAAGTCGTACCCGTGATTGATAGATGTTATCCATTAAGGGCAACCTCAGAAGCCCTTCAATCTTTTGGGGCAGGGCGCGCCAAAGGAAAAGTAATCATCACTATGAGACCTGACGATGACAACTCGTAAGGCGCGAATTCTCTGTATAGCCGCCTAACACTACGCCGGAGCGGACGGATTACAAAATCTGGGTATTGACGCGAAAACATTAACCGCCGCTCAGCTTCATCGTTATACTGCATAACCCTGGTGAGGGCAGCACTTTAATCGTTAACGATTGGCAGTTAGAATCAAAGTGTAGGTAAAATTCGATCCATATTAGATTTGTGGCCAAGCCAAAACCAAGCGATATCTGTCAAGTCCGGTGTTTCAATGCGGAGTTGGTTGCTCAAGCGGAGCAAGCCCTTCCGGGAGACAAATTGCTGGAAGAGGCTCAAGTCCTTTTTGGGGCGTTAGCTGATCGATCCCGTTTGAAGATTCTTTATGCGCTGAGCGGTGGAGAAGAACTCTGTGTTTGTGATGTGGCTTCTTTGCTTGGCGTCAAGATTGCGACGGCCTCCCACCATCTGAGAAAACTGCGGGACCTCAAAATCCTCAAGTACAGAAATGATGGCAAATTGGCTTACTACTCTCTGAAAGACCAGCGCGCCATTGAAGTCCTACACCATGCTCTAAAGCAGCTTGTGGATTGAGATATTCTAATGTCGGCTTGAATGTAAATTCTCAGCTTGGTAATATTCAAATGTTAATTTGAATGTTTGAGTAATGGGAATGCACTATGGGCGATCATTGCTGCCAAGCTAAAGCCAGTGAGTTGTCGAAGCTGAGGAAACGGCAAGCCAAAGTGCTTTGGGCAGTCCTGCTCATCAACCTATTGATGTTTATGGTTGAGTTTGGAGCGGGTCTTCGTGCCGATTCTCTCTCCTTAACGGGAGACTCATTGGACATGCTGGGGGATGCCTTGGTTTACGCCAGCAGTTTGTATGTCATTAAGTAAGAGTGTCAGCGCTCAGGCTGGAGCCGCCTTCCTCAAGGGACTGATCATGTTTTTGTTTGCGATCGCAGTGTTTGCCAGGGCAAGCCATCAACTCTTTACAGGCGCCAGCCCCGAAGCATCGATTATGGGCCTCATTGGGGTAGTGGCGTTATTGGCTAATTTGTTGTGTTTGTTGCTGTTAACTCGTTATCGGAAAGATAACCTGAATATGTCTTCGGTTTGGCTGTGTTCTCGCAATGACATCATTGCCAATACCTCCGTGCTTGCAGCGGCAGTGTTAGTCTCTCTGACCCATTCCATCCTGCCCGATTTAGCTGTGGGTTTGTTGCTAACCTTCGTTTTTGCAAAGTCAGCCGGGAAAATACTGTCACAATCGTGGCGGCAGATGCAACAGGCGCAATAAGCCGTGTACGAACTCTGGTTGATATTACTGCTGATTGTGATGGGGACGTTGAGCGGGTTCGAAGGTTACGCCGCCCTGGAAGACTTTGGGGTTCGTCATTACCCAGCCTTCTGTGAAGCCTTAGCGTTGACGGGTGTGAAATATAGAGTCCATTGGACATCGGAGCAAGGAAACCTCTTCAATACTTGGCTTCTAGCAACTGATATCAGGTGTTGAAATAGGAGAGGAACCTGAGACCGCGTATTAATCGTAATGAAGGCTTGAGCGGCTTGATGGGCAACTGTCACGAGCCGTTCTTAGGGGAGGGCGGAGAGGTGATTTACCCGCCCTTACCCCCTCGTTACAGCTATGCTTCAATTAGGCCTTACCCAATTGCCTGCGCATAACGTCTGTTCACTTCATCCCAATTCACCACGTTCCACCAAGCGTCAAGATAGTCGCCCCGGCGATTGCGATAGGTGAGGTAATAAGCGTGCTCCCAGACATCATTGCCCATCACGGGGAACATCCCCTGCATCAGCGGGCTATCTTGATTAGCTGTGTTCATGACTCGTAGCCGCTTGTTGCTATCCACGACCAACCAAGCCCAACCACTGCCAAACCGTTTTTTCCCTTCATTGTTAAACGCATGCTTGAAAGCCTCAAATCTGCCAAAGGTTTGGGCGATAGCTGTTGCGATCGCCCCAGTCGGCTCGCCGCCTCCATTGGGACTCATAATTTGCCAAAACATGGAATGGTTTAGATGGCCGCCCCCATTGTTGCGAACGGTAGTCTGAATATCCCCAGGTAGATTATCCAATTGTTGGACGAGTTCCACGGCGCTGAGGGATTTCAACTCTGGATGCTTATCTATCGCTGCATTCAAATTTCTAACGTAGCCTGCATGGTGTCGATCATGATGGAACTGCATCGTTTCCCGGTCAATATAGGGCTCCAGCGCCGCGAAGTCATAAGGCAGCGGGGGTAGACTGAAGGTTGCGCCTGCAGCTGCTTGCTTAGTTTGGGAAGTCGCCATCGTCTCAGACGCCACTACCGGTTCCATTAGAGAAAAATAAGGGAGTTCTCTAGATTTTGTAATTCCAAGGGTGGCTGCGCCAGCCGGTGTCCCGAGTAGAACCAAAAAATGACGTCGATTGATAGCCATAGCTCGTAAATCTCCTCAAAAACCTTGCAGGTTATACTTTACAGTCTGAACCTTAAGCGTTGCTAAGTGTTCCTGAATAAACTCCACTGTCGCCATTTGGCGTAATTCCAAAGCCGCTTCAGAGATCGCGGCACACTCACTGTGCATTTTAACCTCAGAACTCAATGGATATCGAACCGATCAGGGTAAAATCTTCACCGGGATGGCCTGATTGCAGTGTAGCTGCAATCAGGCCGATTAAAAAAAAGGACCTGCGATCTCCTTCAGAACACTTGATAGGCGCAGGGTTCACACAGTCCAAAGAATTCCAGGGTATGGTAGAAGATTTTAAACGAGCTGGAGCGCCGCAATTCCGCTTCAAATTCCATCACCGGGCAAGTATTGATCGGAAATGACTGACCGCAATGTAAACAGGTCATACAGTGGCGCTCGTGTTTTATCAGGCTGTAGAGCGTTGTCCCCTTACGGGTCACTCGGTGCTGAATTAACCCTAATTTTTGGAGGACACCCAGGGAGCGGTAAATGGTGGCCAGACCAATACTGCACTGAGATCGCATGGCGCTGTAAAGAACTTGGGCGGACATAGGCTGACGATGGTGTCGCAAAGCTTCCAGCACGGCATTCTGGGCTGGCGTGCGTCGAGTCGGGCTGGGATTAGACATGGCAGGTTTCAAGATTTCTTTGGATTGAATCGTAACTATTCACAACGATATGGTATAAAGTAATTGAAAATGATAATCATTCTTAATCTAATAATATCCGTATTGTCCGTGTTGGCCTGAATGACCTCAATCGTCGCCGCCTATAACATCCAGCGGTGAATACGCCATGGTCACAGTGAAGGCGCAACGGGGCTGGATTGATGAACGTAACGATGATGCTAGAAACTCTGACTAGCATGAGACGAGCAGGAGCCGATGTGATTTTGACTTATTTCGCTAAGGAGGCGGTTCTGGCTTTAGGGGGGAGAGAAGTGAGAAGCGTCTTGTTGTCAATTGAGGCAGATAAGCTATGTCTAAACGGTCTCTACAGAGAGCGGTGCAACGAACTGTAATGGTGGCTCTGGCGGCGATCGCCCTCGGCATGAGCAGTTGCGCCGCCACCTCGACCACCAGCGAAGCGGAATCCCCGGAGTCTGAGTTTGCCGTAGCCCCGGAAGATCCGTTGCAGGTAGTGACAACTTTCTTACCCATGACACAGTTTACGACCGCCGTAGCGGGCGATCGCGCCGAGGTAGCGCAACTGCTGCCGACGAACGTGGGGCCCCACGAGTATCAGGCAAAACCGGGAGACGCCCAAGCGATCGCCAATGCGGATGTGCTGGTGAAAAATGGCTTGGAGATAGAGTTCTTCCTGGATGACATGATCGAGAATGCAGCAAATGCCGATCTGGCGATTATCGATTCCAGCGCAAGCATTGCTGCCCTCGCTAGTGCCGATGACCCCGGTTATAGCCATGCGGAAGGTGACGAGCACGGTCATGCTGAGGAAGCGGATCATGACCATGCTGAAGGCGACGATCATGACCATGCCGAAGGGGAAGCCCACGCTGAAGGAGAGGCCCATGCCGAAGGGGAAACTCACGGTCACGCGCACGGTGAATATGATCCTCATATCTGGCTAGACCCCAAACGGGCGATCGAGCAGGTGGAGAATATCCGAGACGGCTTGATTGCCGCCGATCCAGAGGGCAAAGCAGAATATACGGCCAATGCTGAAGCCTTTATCGCTGAATTGGCAGCCCTGGATGCTGATATTGCCGAAAAGCTGGCGCCCTTTGAGGGACAGACCTTTGTGGTCTTCCATGACTTCGCCGCCTACTTTGCCGACAGCTATGGGCTGCAATCCCAAACACTGGTGGGCATTCCCGAAGAGAACCCGTCTCCGGGGGATGTAAAACGGGTGATGGAAACGGTGCAGACGGAAGGATTGAAAACAATCATGACTGAACCCCAGGCAGGGCGGCAGTCTTTTGAGGCGATCGCCAAAGATCTCAACATCAGCGTCAGTCTGTTTGACCCCATCGAAACCGGGGGGGGCGAAGCGATTCAGCCAGACTACTACCTGAGGGTTATGCGCCAGAACGCCGAAAATTTGGCGGCGAGTTTCGAGGCGTCAAACCAGGCATGGCTTCCCCTCTGGGCCCCCAAGCCTGTGGCAATGCTCCCCCAGCGCGTCAGTCTGCAGTTTTGAGATGTGGGTTCTTCTGTATAGTCAGGAGTAAGCATTTGAACGAGCCGGTATTAGTTGTCAACGGGCTAACCGTTCGCCGAGAGACTCACCTAGCGGTGGAGGATGTATCCTTTACGGTGCAACCGGGAACGGACACTGCCATTGTGGGACCTAACGGAGCCGGAAAAAGCACCCTGATTCAAGCTGTGCTGGGCATTTTGCCGCGCCAGTCGGGGGAGGTGTGTGTGCTGGGGCATCCGCTATCTCCCAAGGGCTACTTACCGACTGAGGCGCGCCAACAAATCGCTTACTTACCGCAGAATTTTTTGTTCGATCGCCGCATCCCGATCACCGTGTCCGAGCTGGTGGGATTGGGTTGGGATCGAGTGGGGCCGCAACTGCCCTGGATGGGCGGACAGGTGCGCCATCGCGCGGTGCGAGCAGCGCTGACGCAGGTCGAGGCATGGCGCCTTCAGGATCAACTGGTGAGCAGCTTATCCGGTGGAGAGACCAAACGGGTGCTGCTCGCCTACTGCCTGGTGCGTCCCCGGTCCCTGTTGATTCTGGATGAAGCCCCGGCGGGCTTGGATGTGCTGGGCGAGTCTGAGTTTTACCAGTTGCTCTATCAGCTCAAGCGGGAGCAGGGCTGGGCGATTTTGCAGATTTCCCACGACCTGGATATGGTGCGCCGTAGCTGCGATCGCGTCCTCTGCATCAACCGGACGCTGCTGTGCCAGGGCGCTCCCAACTATGCCCTCGCCCCAGAGCAATTGTCGCTGGCCTATGGTTCCGAGTTCGTCCGCTATCACCATTCTTGTTAGTTCTTCACCATCATGACCCTCCAGGCTGAATTCACCCGCGTGATCGAACTGTTTCAACTGTCCTTTATGCAGCGGGCGCTCCTGGGCGGCATTCTAACCGGACTCATGGGCGGCTTATTGGGCAGCTTTACCATCCTCCGGCAGCTTGCTTTTTTCAGCGATGCGCTGGGAGAATCTGCTCTGCTCGGCATCAGCATTGGGTTACTGTTGGGCTTCAATCCATCCTGGGCGCTGTTGCCCTTTGCGGTGCTGTTTGCCCTGGGTGTGGCTTACTTCCTAGAACATACTCACCTCTGGACCGATGCCCTATTAAACCTCGTCTGTTCATCGTGCCTAGCTCTAGGGATTATTCTGCTTAGCTTTCGGGACGAGTATCAGGGGGGCGTCACCCATCTTTTATTTGGCGATATTCTCGCCGTGCAAACTGCCGATCTGATCTTCAGCGCCCTGCTGTTGGGGGTGTGCGTAGTGTTCATTGGCTTGACGCTGCGATCGCAAATTCTCCTGACCTTACATGCCCCCATGGCGATCGCCCGTGGCGTATCCGTTTCGACCCAGCGCACCGCCTTCATTGTGCTGCTCTCCCTGGTGTTAGGCATTTCGATTAAGGCCATCGGGGTCTTACTAATTGGCGCCTTTGTCGTCATTCCCGCCTGCGCCGCCCGTTTGCTCAGCCGCAAATTCACCCACTACATCCTTATCTCCGCTGGCTTAGGCGCATTGAGCGCGGTAGTCGGCATGATCCTTTCCGCCCTGTTTGATTTACCATCCGGCCCCAGCATTGTCACTGTGCAACTGGGGATTTTTCTGTTGACCCTGCTCATCCCCACCGCCCGCCTTCTGGCGCCCTAACCTGCCCCATGACGCTTGAAGATTTCATCCACTGTTTTGAGGTCGATCAAATGACTGCTTCATTATCAGAACTGACTCCCAAGCGGGGCATGCCGGTCACCCTGATTACCGGATTTTTGGGCAGTGGCAAAACCACCTTGTTGAACCATATTTTGACTAACCGCCAGGACTTAAAGGTGGCGGTGCTGGTGAATGAGTTTGGCGACATCAACATTGACAGCCAACTGCTGGTGTCGGTGGAAGAAAATATGGTGGAGTTGAGCAACGGCTGCATTTGCTGCACCATCAATGACAGTCTGTTGGATGCCGTGTATGCCGTACTGGAACGGGAAGAGCGGATGGACTATCTGGTGGTGGAAACGACCGGGGTGGCCGACCCGTTGCCCATTATGATCACGTTTTTGAGTACGGAGCTGAGGGTGCTTACCCATCTGGATTCTGTGATTACGGTGGTAGATTCAGAAGCCTTTACAGAAGACCATTTCAGTAGCGATGCGGCTTTCAGCCAGTTGATCTATGGCGACATTATCTTGCTGAACAAGGCGGATTTAGCGCCAGAGTCAAAACTGACCCAGTTAGAAGCCTACATTCAAAGTATCAAAGAGCAGGCTCGATTCCTACGGTGTTCGCTGACGGCAGAGGCCAGCAATTTGCCGCTTTCAGCCTTGCTGGATGTTGGTTTGGCGACTCCCCCCGTTCTGCTGCCTACAGAAGAGGCCTGGGAGAAGAACGGGCCTAAGGTATCGACCCACCTGC
>JAKSDM010000758.1 GCA_022360135.1 Pseudanabaenales cyanobacterium
GGTCAGATTTACCTTGGCGGCGGAGCCTGTCGCTGCTGGCTTTGCTGGCTTGGGAGGAGGATCATCCCATAAGGATTCCATTTCGAGTGCTGCCTCAGATAAATCCTTTCTAGGAGAAAACATGGATGGTTTTGGCTCTGGGGTCAGATTTTCCTTGGCGGCGGAGCCTGTCGCTGCTGGCTTTGCTGGCTTGGGAGGAGGATCATCATCCCATAAAGACTTCATGACGAACGTTTCCTCGGGAACATCTCCTCTAGAAGGATTTACTGGCGGCGATGGACCTGAGGTCAAATTGCTTTTCGGAGACTTTTCAACCGGAGAACGCCCCTGGTTTGCATCGAGTTCCTGCGAAGACCACATTTGCGTCCGGTCATTGGATGAACTTTTTCCGGGAAGTTGACCAGACTGTGCTCTCCCCTGTGACGAATGATTCTTTTGGGAAGACCACACTTGTGTTCGGTCATCAGGTGAGCTGCCGCCGCGAGGATTGTCAGCCGGTAATCTTTGCTGTGGCGAATTGTTACCTGGGGAAGACCACACTTGTGTCCGGTCATCAGGTGAACTTCCGCCGCGAGGATTGTCAGCCGGTAATCTCCGCTGTGGCGAATTGTTGCCTGGGGAGGACCATACTTGTGTCTGTGCGTCTGATGAATTTGAATTTCCCTGAGTCGAGTTCCTGAGCTGAGATCGCGCCTTCTCTAGGTCACTCAAAAGAAAATACCCACCCTGGGAGTGTTCATTGGTTGAATCGGATGAATCGGAATCCTCAGGAAATTTGACTGACCCCGAATCCATTCGCAGTGGCTCCTGGGAGTAAATTGGCACCTGCGGATCGGTTGATTGAGCAGCCTGGGCAGAATTTAACAGTCTTTGTCCACCCGACCGCTCTCTATCTGAGAAAAGACGGTTCTGACTTGGCTTCTGGCCTGGATCAGGCGCATGGGGGCCCCTAAATAGGGTTCGTTCATCCCCTGGCTGCAGAGCACGAGGGTTCCAGAACAGCGTTTGATGATTCCCTGGATTCTGACGCTGGCCAAGCCTGGGCATGAACAGCATCCTGTGGTTCAACGCCAGGCAAATCATGCCAGAGCCAAGCAGGATGCCGCCAAACGGTAAGGCCAGCGACCCGGGATAGGACGAATCAACATGACACTTGGCTGGAACCCGGGAACACTCTTCTGAACTGGGTTTGTTGCGGCCTGCAAACAAGAAAGAGCCCAATAGGAGGGTCCCACTAATGACCAGCATCCAAGGAATAAGACGTTTATACTTTTGAGATATGATTAAAAGCATTGTTTAACTCCCGAAATTCTCAAGGCTAGTCATTATGGAATTGCCGAATTTCTCGCGTGAACACTTTTAGAGTCCTTTTAGCAATCTTTTTAGGCGCTTTGCCACTTGAGGGCGACGGAGTTTACGAATCGCCTTAGTTTGGATTTGACGTACCCGTTCTTGTGGCAGGTTAAACATGCTACTGACCCGATCTAACGTATACGGTTCACTATGGACGAGACCATACAGTGAAAAGATGATATCTCGTTCATGATTTGTCAGAACTTCTCCCAGAATATCCCGCACTGCTTGACGCATCATGACTTCAGAAGCCTGTTGTTCAGGGGATTGAGAAGTGTCTTCCAACAAGTCCACTAACTCGGATTCTTCTTCTTCCTTACCCACAAGACGATTTAAGGATAAGGAACGGCAACTCACCTGTTGCAGCATCCGCAACTTGGCCAGAGGAATCTCTAAAGCCTTTGCCAATTCGGCTTCTGTAGGGTTGCGGCCCAACTTCCGACGGAGGTCCCGACTGGCTTGTTTTAGCTTTTTGAGTCTCGTGACAATGTGACCGGGTAGACGAATAGTTCGCCAGTCATTGGCAAGGGATCGAGTAATGCCCTCACGGATCCACCAGTAAGCATAAGTAGAAAATCTAGCCCCTTTCTCAGGATCAAATTTCTCGACAGCGCGATTTAGACCTAACACCCCCTCGTGAATTAAGTCTGGAAAAGGCGCATCATGATTGAGATATCGCTTGGCGATCGAAACCACTAAACGCAGATTAGCGCAAATCATCTTGCGCTTAGCTACCCAGCCCTGCTGACAACGTTGTTCTAGCTCAGTTTCACTGACTGCGAGGGCTATAGCCAGTTCAGAGCGACTGGGAATCTGGCCTAACTCTTGGGTCAAGCGATCGCGCTGGGTTTCGACTGTTAACAGAAACTTAACTTGTCGAGAGAACTCTATCTCTTGTTCAGCCGTGAGCAGAGAGTAGCGAGACATTGCCCTAAAGAATGCTTCCACAGAATCATCATGAAACGTTCCCTTGTGATAACTCTTGGACGAAGCAGCAGATTTCTTATGGGTAACGAATTCATCTATCAAGCGGATATCTTCGTTGTCGTAAGAATGGACAGTTGCAGGAGGCTCTTCAGCTCGTGGAACAGTTTCGGTAACTGCAATATCTTCCAATGGTGTTAAGCTCTTCATGATCGATAGCCAGGATAATGATGGCAGTCCGCCTCTGAGGTCGGACTCAGATTCAGTAGGTTTCTACATGCCAGCGACCAGCCTTCTTCAAATGCTTTTGGCGCTCAGCCCAGTTCACCCCCTGCTGCTGAGCAACCCTATGCAGGGCTTCATCGATTCCTCCTTCCATCCCCTTCAACCCACAAATATAGGTGTAAGTGTTTTCTCTCTGGATTAGAGACCAAAGGTCAGCAGCATTCTGGGCAATTCGATCCTGAATGTACATCTTGCCGCCTTTAATATTCATCTGTTCGCGACTAATGGCGTAATCGACGCGAAATTTATCTCCAGCTACATTTCGGCAGGATTCCAGTTCCTCCTTGTACAAAATATTGGCGGTTGTCGGTATGCCAAAAAACAGCCATGCAAATCCATTAAACGAGTAGTCTGCATGACTTTCGTCAAACATCCGTCGTAGAAAGGCCCGGAAGGGGGCAATCCCTGTTCCCGTCGCCATCATAATAATGTTGGCGTTTGGATCATCTGGCGGTAGAAAACTAGTTCCTACAGGTCCCGTTATTTTTACCGGATCCCCTGGCGAAAGATTGCATAGGTGACTGGAACAGGCACCATAGACCGTTTTGCCGGTTTCAGGATGGGGGTACTCCAGGAGCCTGACGCAGAGTGATACAGTCCGACCGTCACCGTGATCTCCATCGCGAGTGGAGGCGATCGAATAAAGCCTCAGCTTGTGAGGCTTGCCCTTACCATCAAGTCCCGGTGGAATAATCCCTATACTTTGGCCTTCTAAATAGCGAAAGTCTTTCTCAGGCAGCTCAAGGATTAGATGACGGACATCACCAACCGCTTTCTCTTGAACCAGTTTTTGATTCACTAAACACCGGCCTATCAGAGGATTCTTAGGACGATAAATATTAACAGGAATATCAGTCTTAGTCTTTAATTGCGTCATGGTTCTCCCCCCTTAGAGTTGCTGCAAAACCTTTTGGTAGACCGACATCACTGTTTCCATCTCGGTCAGTTTCAGCACCACTTGGATGATTGTCGCCATGATCCCCGCCATCTAGATTTTTCTATGTCACTTCAGGTTATTGATTTTTCAGAACCGTTATCTTTATTGAGGTGAAAGTCAGCTAGCTAGCTTCAACAGCTGATAAGAGGAGAGCCAGACTCCCCTTTTCAACTTTGATCCCATCGTGAGCGCAAAAATAGTCACTATTCAGTACCATAATGATATTCACGGAACCAAGAATCTGTTATTCCTTCTAAATTACGTGGGCAGTCGTAACAAACCCGGGACGGAACAGTAAAAAAATTAAATTGATCACAAATTTTGGCGTTTCCTGGCATTGTCATAACCGCTTAACTATTTGTCGTTAGCAACGATTGTGACGTGGCTTGATAGCCTAAGCGAGCCTCGAACGGCCCTGGAAGCTCCAGGCAATACCCTACACCATAAACAGTTTTGATATAACGAGGGGCGCCTGGATGAGGCTCCAGTTTGGTCCGTAGATTTCTAACATGAACCCGGATCGTTTCCGGATCATCTTCGGGCGCATACCCCCAAACCTCTTTGAGAATGTCCCTCAGCGGAACAACTTGTCCATGACGCTGGAGCAAGCAATGAAGGACTTCGAATTCGAGAGAGGTGAGCTTAACCGTTTGATTAAACCAAATGACTCCGGGTCTTCCAGGGATTAGCGTTAGCGGGCCATAACTTAGAATTTCAGTGTGTTTGACCGTTTGAAGAGTTCGGTTTGTCCGTCGCAGCAGGGCTCGAACTCGCGCTAGCAACTCTTCTATTTCGAAGGGTTTAGTCAGGTAGTCATCTGCGCCCGCGTTAAATCCCTCGATTTTTTCTTGAGTTTGCCCTAGGGCAGTCAGCATTATGATGGGCACATCAGCTGTACGGTCATCCTGACGCAAACGCCGACAAAGCGTTAACCCATCTAATTTGGGCAGCATGACATCTAGCATAATCAAATCTGGCGCTAGCTGTAGGGCAAAGGCCTGACCTTTAATACCATCGCTAGCCTGACTCACAGAATAGCCCGCTATTTCTAGGTTGACAGTGACTAACTCTGAGCTGGCAAGGTCATTGTCGATGAGAAGTATTTGGGACATCCTTCAATAGATTAAAGTAAAGACTCCTGGTGGTCCCACCAACTTGCCAGCCGCTAATACTGAAATACTGACAAAGTTGATGAATAATGAGACACCGATGAGGTGTAGATAGTATATATCTAGGATCCAGGATCAAATAAGACGTTCAATAGAAATCTGTTTGCGGCGTCGTCGGACTAAAGGAACAAAGCATTTGGCTGTTAGTTTTCAAACATTTCTGTCAATCTTGCTCCAAATGCTTCGCCCCTCCCAGTGAGCTCTCAATTGAACGAGTTATTTAATCTTCGATCCTTAACGAACGGAGATCTTCAGACTCGATGGCTTGGCTCGATCGCCTTGGAAAACAATCCCCCGTTGATTGGCCTCCAGGTGGCGCACAATCTTATAGACGGCTTCAACTTGCTTAGGCGAACCCGCTTTTTGGGCTAGCGTGATCAAGTTCAACGGTTGCCCTTCATTCTGAAGCACTTGCAAGATCCGCTTCTGCAAATCTAGAACCGACGCCGCTGCCTTTTTACCGGCTTCGACCCCAGGTTGATGATAAGCATTGATATTCACCAGCGAGGCATAAAATCCAACCGCTCTTTCGTAGAGGGCGATCAACGCCCCTATGGTGCGGGAATTCACTTGGGGAATCGTCACTGTAATCGAGTCACGATGATTTTCGTAGAGGGCCTGCTGGGTTCCTTGCAAAAAACCGGACAGATAGTCTCCTGTCTTCACCCCTGGCTCTATCTCAATCGTAGGCTCTTGACTATCTTCCAACACCTCAATAAAGGTGGCGAAGAAATTCGGCACACCCTCCCGCAGCTGTTGCACATAGGCGTGCTGATCGGTCGAGCCTTTGTTGCCATAAACCGCAATTCCTTGATAGACGGCCTGACCATCCAGATCGGTTTGCTTGCCCAAAGATTCCATCACCAATTGTTGCAGGTAGCGACTGAACAACAGCAAACTATCTTTATAGGGCAGTACTACCATATCTTTCTGTCCCTTACCATCGCCAGCAAAGTGCCAGCAAAGCGCCAGCAGGGCCGCAGGATTATCCTTGACTTGCGGTATGCGGGTCGCGACATCCATTTCCTTGGCTCCAGCCAACATGGCTTTAATATCAATTCCCTGCAGGGCGGCTAGCAATAGACCCACGGCGGACATGACTGAAGTGCGTCCGCCAACCCAATCGTATAGCGGGAATGTCGCCAGCCAGCCAGCCGCTTTAGCCAACTGATCCAATTTGCTGCCTTCAACTGTAATTGCAACGGCATGTTGGGCAAAGTTCAAACCTTGCTGTTCATAAACATGTTCGACCTCTAACATGCCGTTACGGGGTTCGGGTGTTCCGCCAGACTTACTGATGTTCAGAATCAGGGTGCTTTTAAGGCGATCTTTAAGCTGTCTGAGAACGCGATGGATGCCGGCAGGATCAGTGTTGTCAATAAAATGAATTGCTAAGGGGGGAACATCGGCAGCTAGGGCGGCTGACACAAATTGGGGACCGAGGGCGGAGCCGCCAATGCCAATTGAGAGAATATCTGTAAACTTTGGCGCTTCAGGTGGATGGATCTCGCCCTGATGAATCTGCTGGGCAAAGGTTTTGATCTGATCGAGGGTCTCAGCAATATCTTGCCTGATATCCTCAGAAGGGGCTAAATCTGGATCTCGGAGCCAGTAGTGACCGACCATGCGGCCTTCATCGGGGTTAGCGATCGCCCCGCCTTCCAACCCTTCCATGTCTTTAAACGCCTTAGCAAATTTGGGTTGCAAGGTCTTCACCAGCTCAGCATCAAACCGCATCCGGCTAACATCCAGATACAGTTCGAGGTTTTTATCGTAATACAGCCAATCTTGGTAGCGTTGCCAAAGTGCGAGAGTATCCATTAATTATCCTCAAAGGTCCGTTGTCAACAATGGCGCTGAACACACATTTCAAATCGAGTCCGAGCGGTTATAAGATGGCGTTTATCCGATTTGGACAAATGATCAGGCGTTAGTCTTCATAGGTATCTTGTCGTCACCTTGTAGAAAATGGCGACGACAATTACCCACTGTCTGAAGAATTCAAATGATTCAGTTGGAGAGGCGCGATCGCTATCGGGTAGATGCTAATTCGCCTAAACGCTCCTGCTGTTGATTCATGCCGCGAAACTCTTTTGAAAGCCAATCAAGAGACTCTGGCAGCTCCAAGCAATAC
>JAKSDM010000913.1 GCA_022360135.1 Pseudanabaenales cyanobacterium
CCATTAGCCTTTAGAAAAACCTTGGCTAGTAGCCAAGCAATTGGTTAATGACCCATTAGGCCGCCATCGCTAAATAACATCCCATCCACCCATCCATTCATAGTCTTCTACGGGGACTTTATTTGTATGCTAATCCCTCAGGCTGTTCTCTACTTTCGATTCCTCACCCCCCATCCCTTAACGAATTAAGCAATGCAAATTCCTCTAATTGGTAAAACTGGCAAACCAGTCAACCTATCTCTGTGGTGGCTGGGTCTATTTGCAGTTGGTGTGTTGGGAATCAGTATCGCCACTTTCGCCATTGTCCGTAGCCGGACGCCTCAGTATGATGTTGCTGAACTGACCGTGCCGATTGAGGCTAAAACTCTAACCGTGCGGATTACGGCCAGTGGAAATGTTCAGCCGATCCAAACGGTTAATCTGAGTCCCAAGAATTCAGGAATTCTAGATGACCTTTATGTTGAGCAGGGTGATCAGGTTGAAGCAGGGCAAATTATCGCTCGGATGGATAGCGATGACCTCGAAGCTCAACGTATGCAGAACCAGGCTAACCTAGCTGAGGCTGAATCCCAATTAAGAGATGTTCAAGATGGGACTGATCCCGAAGAGATTGCCCAGGCCGCACTCAGTCTTGCCGCCGCTAACGCCCAAGTTCAAGATGCTCAAGCCAGACTTGACCTGGCCAATGATCGACTAGATCGTAATCGAGATTTGCAGGGTAGAGGAGCCATCTCTGAGGATGAACTCAATGGTTATGTAAATGAGGCCCGGCGCGCTGAGGCAGGTTTGGAGCAAGCAATCGCGCTGGCGGGAGAGGCTGAAGAGCGATTACAGGATCTCCGCAAATATCCTCGTCCAGAGGATCTCGCTCAGGCGGAGGCCAGAGTCAATCGGGCTCGAGGACAACTCGAAGCGATCGAAGTACGGCTTCGGGATATCTTTGTTCGAGCCCCCTTTTCTGGGGTGATTACACAGAAATTTGCGACAGAAGGTGCTTTCGTAACCCCAACCACCTCGGCTTCCGAGGCATCTTCCGCCACCTCAAGCGCGATTGTGGCTCTGGCGAACGGCCTGGAAGTTTTGGCTGAAGTGCCCGAGGCTGATATCGGCCAAATCAGACCAGGGCAATTGGTGGAAATTGAAGCTGATGCGCTGCCAGAACAAACCTTCCAAGGCAAAGTTCGCCTGATTGCGCCAGAGGCCGTCGAACGGCAGAATGTCACTCTTTTCCAGGTTCGGATCGAATTGTTGACAGGGCGGGAAGCGCTACTCTCCAACATGAACGTAAATGTCGCCTTCATCGGCGATGAATTGGACAATGCCCTGGTGGCCCCCACCGTCGCTATCATTACCCAAGAAGGTCGACCTGGCGTTCTCATCCCCGGCGAAAGAAACCGCATCCGCTTCCGACCCGTTGTCCTGGGTCCTCAAATTGGCAATCAAATTCAAATTCTGGAGGGGGTCGAAGCGGGTGACCTGATCTTTGTCGATCTTCCCCCTGGGCAGAAACTGGAAAATCTTAACTTTGGCAGCGGCAAGTAAGTGTCAAGAAACCGGGAAGGAGTAAGCAAGGAAAAGTCATGTTGGCAGTCGCCCCATCATCAGAAAAAGAGTAAAGAAGTAGGGAAGGAAAAGCCATGTTGGGAGTCACTCAATCACTGGAAGAGATTACTGTTCCCGATCTTGCTTCTATGCCCAAAGCGGAGCTGCATCTCCACCTAGAGGGAGCGCCTCGTTGGTCTACGTTGCGGCATGCATTGCACAGACATCGGGGAATTACTCTGCCCGAATCTCCTCCCTGGTATGAACCGAAGTTTCGCTTCGCCAGTTTCGATCAATTTAGAGCCCTTTTTCATCGCTATATCCACCCTTGGCTGCAAACACCCGTTGGCTATAATGAGCTGATCTGTGATGTTGTTGATTCTCTCCTAGAACAACACATCCGGTACGCGGAGATAGACTTCTACGCTGCCTCAGTTGAACGAGTTGGCGCTTCTCTTGATCAGGTGTTGGCGATCCTGGAAGCCGAAGTGGAAAGGGCGAACGCGCAAGGCTCCGTGCTAAAAATCTTTCTAGGCATTAATCGGCATGATGGGGTTGAGAATGCCGCCTTTTGGGTTCAAAGGCTGATATCAGCACCCGTGATTTGCGGTGTAGACCTTCATGGCTCGGAGGTGGGTTGGCCTGCTGATTTATTTAAAGCAGCACTGGCTCCAGTCCGAGAAATGGGTAAGAAGATCAAATCCCATGCCGGAGAAATGGTGGGGCCAGAAGCCATTCGCGCCGCTGTCGAGGGGCTTGGCGTGAGGCAGATTGGTCATGCTGTTTCTGCGATTCAAGACCCTGCGGTTGTAGAACTATTGCGCGATCGCAAGGTGGTTGTCGAGATGTGCCCCACTTCCAATGAGCGTCTCCAATATATATCTTCTTATCAGGACCATCCCATCTTCGACCTTGACGCCGCAGGCGTAGCCGTCACCGTTAACTCAGATGACCCCACCTGCTTCGGCTCCAACCTGACCAACGAACTATCAAGGTTGATCATTGAACGAGGCGCTACCCTTGCCGACTTAAAGCGATGGACCCAAAACGCTTTCCGCTACGCCCTGATAGAAGAAGAAACCCTCACTCCCATCCTATCCGACCTGAATACATGGTTTGAAAACGTTAACTCTGGTTCAGAATCCACCAATTCCAGTCCTCAATACTGATTTATCAAACCTCTCCATCTTCCCCATCCGCCTCTGCTCCCCCATCTCCTCCTGCCTCCCCTGCTCCCTTGCCCCATACCAAATCCAAAAAACGACCATGGATCTCACCGAAAGTCTCAAAATGGCGTTTAAGACGCTGACCGCCAATAAACTCCGCAGTGGTTTGACCATGTTGGGGATTGTCATCGGCAATGCATCGGTGATTGCTATGGTGGGGATTGGAGAGGGCGCACAAAAATATATTAATGAGCAATTGCAGACGCTTGGCCCTAATGTTATGTTCATTATTCCTGGCAGTCGAGAGACTCGAGAATTGGGGGGCTTAGAAGTGCCGCGCAATTTAGTCGTGGCGGATGCTGAGGCGATCGCAACTCAAGTGCCATCAGTGGTCGGGGTCGCTCCAGAATACAGCACTCAGGTTCAAGTGATTTATGGCAACCGGACTGCTAACGTCAGTGTTACTGGCACCAACGAAGACTTTCCCAAAGTTCGTAGCTTTGAGGTTGCTCAAGGGCGCTTTATTAGAGATTTAGACCTAAGGAGCCATAGTCAGGTGGTCGTGCTCGGCGCTTCTTTAGCAGAGCGATTGTTTGATCAAGAACTGCCTCTGGGGCAGCGAATCCGGATTAAGGGAATCAGCTTCGAGGTGGTGGGCGTCCTCAAAGCGAAAGGGTCTAATCTCGGTCTTAATTATGATGATTCTGTCATTATCCCGATCACTACTCTGGCAAGTCAAATCGTGGGGCGACGGCGTTCTCCCTATGGTATTGAAGTCTCCTACATTTCTGTTTCTGCGAAGGATCAGGAGAGCATGAAAACCGCCGAATTCCAAATCACGAATTTGTTGCGACTACGCCATAAGATCAGGAACGGCGACGACTTCTTTATTAACAGCCAAGACACCCTGCTGACGATCGCCAATACCATTACCAGCGCTTTGACCCTAATGTTAGCGGCGATCGCTAGCATCTCCCTTCTCGTTGGCGGCATCGGCATCATGAATATCATGCTAGTCTCCGTCCGCGAGCGCACCCAAGAAATTGGCCTCAGAAAAGCGATCGGTGCCTCCCAACAAGACATCCTAATTCAGTTTATGATCGAAGCTGTCATTCTCTCAGCCGCTGGCGGCGCCATCGGGACAACACTTGGGGTCAGCGGCATTCTTCTGATCAGCACACTTTCTCCTTTCACAGCTGGCGTCTCCATCGTCGCCGTCTCCCTTGCTGTCAGCGTCTCGGGCGGCATCGGCCTCTTCTTCGGCGTCGTCCCCGCCAGACAAGCAGCAAAGTTAGATCCAATTGTGGCCCTAAGAAGCGCTTGAAATTTTGGATTTTAGATTTTGGATTTTGGATTAGTCCAGCGGTTAACATCTAGGGTCTGTTTTAAAACTCTCTTAAAGTATTGATCTTTCGTACGAAAGAATCAAGCTTTGACTGAGTTTTAAAACACGCCATAGAGCTTTTGATAGCTCGAACTTTGGAACGCGAGACCTTTTCTTCTAAATTAGTTGCACATCACATTAACAGTTCGAGAATACCACTGTAAAGAGAAAAAAAATAAGGCTCGTCAAGGAGTTCGTTAACATTGTTCCATGTAGCAGAAACACAATAAGTTTTTCCGTTCTTCGCTTGTAGCCAGGTAGTAAGATTCAAAACTCCTGGTTCTGACCCCCCCTTAAACGAAACCTGCTCCCAATCGTCTTTATCTGCTACTCCTGAATTAATTTTCATCAGAGGAATATCGTGCGTTTCTTCTATTAAGCTGCATAACTCCTGAGTAGAAAAAAACCACTCTACATCGAGGGCTACTGGCTGTTCTTTAATTGCCTCTACATCTGGAAGAGGATAGTGTTTAATTTCAGCTAAAATAGATTTTTTCTGTTCTTTATTAGCATCTCGGTAACGTTTAAGAATTTCCTGATTGTTTTTTATGATGAAAAACTCACGAGTAGTAAGAAAAGGATGATTAAGCTCTAAAGTCAAAGCTTCGATTTTCTCTTTTCCAATCCAATGAATGAGGGTGTCTGTTGCTGTATTATCACTTTGTGATATCATGAGGCTGGCTAGAGATTCTATCGTTAAAATAGATCTTTCAGGCCAATCTTGCAAAATTCCCGTAGGCAAACTTTTAAAGTGCAGCTTTAGTTCTACTATATCTCCCCAAGAATACTCTTTTTCTGACGAAATTTTCTCTCTAAGTGCTTTAAGCACAGCCAACTTAAATGTTGAACCAACAGCAAGAGGTTTGGTAGAGTTTACTGCTACTAGCTGGTTGTTTTTTTCTAGTACTAGTAAGCCAACTTCACCGGAGAGAGAAGTAAACTTTGAAACTGCTTCGTCTATGCCTTTAAAATTTGTGACTGGGTTGTCAAAGTACAATTCGGTAATTTGACGATTTTCATCAAGAATAATTCTGGTGGGAATAATGCTTTTTTCTAAAATAACCTGGTACTGTTTACCTTCTTCTCTTATTTCTTTTATATAGATAAATTTGCCCTCTTTAGTTTTAAAATTAGTGATGATTGTTTCTAGCTGCCGAAGAGGAACTTCCTTTAAAAATGTAGGAGTAAACCAATCAGTTTGTATTTTTTTAGTAACAAAAAGTTTTTCTAATGCTGACTTTGGAGTGATTGCCTTATATTCTTTATGTCCTTCAGAAGAACTAAAAGGAAAAAACTGGACGTTTTTTTCTACACCAAGATGAGAGGAAATAAAAATACCTAGAAGTAAAAGAGGTACAAAAAAGAGAAATAACCATAATAATTTCATGTTAAATGTCCTCTATAACTAGTAAGGCAGCTAAATATACCAAAGTCCAACATCATCTTCTAGAGCAAGATCTTGCAGAAAAAACGCACCACTCCCTCTAGTGATATGGAGAAAATAAGCGCAGAGATGGGTTGCTCCTTGGTTAGCCAATGATTTTTGATATGCTTTTATGATAGCTTCCTCGTCAGCATTAATACTGCTTTGTACTGCAGTATTTACAAGTCCATTAAAAAAGAATGATCCTGGTGAAAGTATTCGATGAGCAGTAATTGTCATCAAAACATCCATCATTGATGTATAACTCCAAGCTTTGAGTAAATCAATACAAAGAGGTTGTATTCCGTCACTTAAAGTTGTCCCAATTAACTGTGCTGTTCCACTAGAAGCTAAAAACTGTGGTAGTCCTTCCAGAATTTTTCGAGTAATCTTTAATCCATCTTTTCCTCCGTGACCAACAAATGGATATGGTACGTTTTCTGGAAAAGGTAGAAGCGGAGGATTAGCGACAATTGTATCAAAGCTTTGCATATCTAATGGCTCGTAGAGACTTCCGCAATAAACTCTGATTTTTTGGCTACAGTCATTGATAGCCACATTAACCTTGGCTAAGGCGACTGCAACAGGATTGAGTTCCACTGCGATCACCTCACGAGCGAACAAGCTACAATAAAGAGCTTGAATTCCTGGTCCCGCACAGAGGTCGAGACAACGACCATCTCTTTTAGGTTGGAGGCGAAGCAAAAGTGAGATCGAGTCTTCACCAAAGTACAAAGTCGGATTAGGTTGTGGTTTTTGGCAAAACAGCCATAGTCCCATTACTGGGACTAAGATGAGATCGGAGGTAGAGATATATTTCTCATTAGATAAACAAGCAAGAACTCCCATTCTACATAGAGGAGCAACGAGTTCACCTAATATAAACTTCGCACTGTCAAAGTAAACGGGTTTGCCTAAAAGGAACAGATCTATAAGAGTGCCAAGTGCATCAGGCACATTTTTTCTTTGCAAGACCCACTTTTGAGTGTTTGTAGTCAGAGGATTAAAGCTAGCATAAAATTCTTTATATCCCGAACGCGACAATAGATCTGCCAGCATTAGCAATGCTAACTGACTTTCCTTATCTATTTGATAGTGCATTTGTTTTTAGATAGAAAAATTCTATTATTTATCACCTGTAGCTTCCCGAACAGCAAGCACACTTGCTGCAAGTTTACCGCTATTTTTACGTAGCACCTCTATACATTCTGGTCTTGTAACAATATGTTCGCAGATTTCACAGACTGAAGCATACTTTTTCAGGAACGGAATATCAGGATTTCGCTCTTGGATGAAATTTTTAAGATAAATTAGACCAAAAAAAGAAACGACATTGATAACAACCTGGTTGTCGGCAAATTTTACGAGATCACTAGCGGGTGTGGTGCTAGCGTCACCAAAATCAAGCACTTCGTTGTTTTCTGCTTCCATACCACAACAAGCAACAAGGTGTCCTTTAGGTGAGAGAGCCGCGCTTTTTACAGCCCAGGGGCAGCCTACATTAAGCTCTTCCTGAGAATCTGGATAGGGGATATCGGCCCTATCAAGTTCTTCATGAGAACGCCCAAGATTTTGGATTTTAGAATTTGAGAGCATGTACACTGTTCCATCAGAATAAGGAGGAGCAATAGGAAGAGAGTACCCATCATCATCAAAACGTTGTGGTAATTTTTCACCAAGCCTATCCATAATGTACTGGGGAGTAATAGTACTTCTGTGTCCCCAACAGTTAGCAAGGACTACTGATTGAAAACCAAGTCCTTTACTAGCAAACCAGGCATTCTTTACCTTCTCAAAGGAAATAAATGGTAAATGATAATCATCAACACTAAAGTTTATCTCTCTCAGCCCTGCTTCACGCAGGCTAATCAGCATAGAACGTGCTTTTTCTGGAGTAATGGCCCAAGAAGCATTAGTAACTATTCGGGTGGCAATTCCTAAAGAATCGATATAGGCAACAGATTCTAGAAGGTCTTCACTGAGTAAGGTCGGTTCTCCTCCGGCGAAAATAACTACTTGTAAGGGATTCAAGGAATGTAATGAAGTTACGGCATCTTTGATTTGTTCAAATGAAAGTCTTTCTCCTTTCCGTTCAGGACTAGAATTCATACAACAATGAGCACACCTGGCGGTACACTGACTTGTAGTTAAAACAGCAGGGCTATTTCATTTTCAATAAACCTATGATTTGCTAGGGTAGTGCTCTGTAGGTGCATTTTTGAAACCGGATGATTTTACCTCCCCAAGAACGTCGAAAGCTTAAACTTAGTGCAGAGCAATCCCATTCTGAGAAGAG
>JAKSDM010000541.1 GCA_022360135.1 Pseudanabaenales cyanobacterium
ACCACCTGATCCTTCACCACCTTTTGGAAAGCCGCTAGATCGGCGATCATCCCCGTACGTGGGTCGATTTCACCCTTGATAGTCACCTCCAGATGGTAGTTGTGTCCATGACCGTGGGGGCGGGCGCATTTGCCATAGATTTCACAATTTTCCTCATAGCTCAGTTTAGGATGCGCCAGTCGATGAGCGGCGCTGAAGTGGGTGCTGATGGTGAGATACGCTTCCATATCGTTTCCTTGGTAGTCGGCCCAGAGTTGAGGATGTTCGAACAGTTGAATATTGATGATGGGTAAATAGGGAGCCAGACGGCGCCAGATAACACGGGCGATATTTTCGGTGGTGGGTAATGCCTGCTGAAATTCTAGCCAGACATCATTTAAGTGGGAGAAATCCAGTTGACTGGTCACTTCCCGCTTAATCACCTGCTTCACTTCCGAGAGATTGAGCACCATGCCGTACTCATCCAGTTCGCCCTCCATCGTCACGTAAAAGACATAGTTATGGCCGTGGCCGGGAGCACGGGCGCAAAGCCCAAACTGCTCGGCATTCTCTAAATCACTCAGTTCTGGCAGCCAATAGCGATGACTGGCCGAAAACTGGGCTCGACGATTGACGATGCACTTCATACAAACACCAGGGGTACTCAGAAATTTTGTTAAGTTGCATTAACTTGCCGCCATTCCAGGATAGCTGAAATCCCATAGGTTGGTCTCGCTTCCACTTGAGATTCGGTGATATGAGCCCATGGCTGAACCAAAGAGAATTAAATTTTCATGAATTGCTGACACAAGGACAAAATGGTAAAATACACTACAGAAATAAACAAGGAGCCTTCAGTTTTTTGGCCCACTAGAGTCTGGCTATAAATTGAGGGAGCCCATAGAGAACTGAACTAGAGAAGATTCCCGAAGGAAAGTGCTTCAGTTCTTGGCAAGTCAATAACAGATATTTAGGAGGCAAAGGGTAAATGAAACTCTGTTATCGCGGTGTTGAGTATGATTACAATCCTCCCATGCTAGAGGTTAGTGAGAGCGAACTCACGGGTAGATATCGTGGATGTCCAACCCAATTTTCCTATGTCCGACATCTTCCAATCCCCCAACCCGTAGCAGAGCTAAAGTATCGGGGGAATGCATACCGGACAACCGCTAAGGGCCGGATTGAGCAAATTGCTGAGCAAGCAGATTCTATATTCAAGAAGTTAAAAGCTTTATCACAGCCAGCGGATTCTATGGCGAAGGCTCGTCGTAACCTACTACAAGAGGCTGCCAGAAACCATCAAGAAAACATTCAAAAAAATTTGCTGCATCGACTTCAAGTTGCTAAAGCTCAGGGTAATGAAAGGCTGATCCATCAGCTTGAGGATGAAATGCACCAACTGGCTTGATTGGAGTCCGAGTATTCAACCATAGACTCTAGTTGAACAGTGAAGCATTAGGGGAAGTTGAGGGGGCTGTAGATATTTGCCCCCTTTTTTGTCGTTTTTTGCAACTATTCACCCAACCACTGGCAGAATCTGTTAGGTGTCCTGGAACAGCGGTGTGCTCAGATATCGTTCACCAAAACTAGGCTGAACAATAACGATTAGTTTGTTTTGGTTGTCTGGACGACGAGCAACCTGAATAGCGGCGCAGAGGGCTGCGCCGCTAGAGATCCCGGACAACAAGCCTTCCTCCCGAGCTAAGCGGCGTCCGTAGGCGATCGCATCGTCATCACTCACGGTAATCACCTCGTCAATCAGGCTAATATCCAATACTTCAGGCACAAAGCCCGCCCCAATACCCTGAATTTTATGGGGTCCAGGACGTCCACCTGAGAGTACAGGGCTGTTGGCGGGTTCTACTGCGATAGCCTGGAAGTCAGGTTTACGCTTTTTCAGCACATCGGCCACACCGGTTATAGTGCCGCCAGTTCCCACCCCTGCAATTAGAATATCCACAGCTCCATCCGTATCTTGCCAAATCTCCTCTGCGGTTGTGAGGCGGTGGATTTCTGGGTTAGCGGGATTGCGAAACTGCTGCAACATGTAGGCATCCGATAGCGTATCCACAATCTCTTGGGCCCGCTGAATACAGCCTCCCATCCCCTCAATGCCGGGAGTGAGTTCTAGCTCGGCGCCATAGGCCCGTAACATGGCGCGACGCTCAGAACTCATCGTCTCTGGCATGGTTAGGATCAGACGATACCCCTTAGCCGCCGCCGCCATTGCCAGCGCGATGCCCGTATTCCCAGAGGTCGGTTCAACTAACGTCGTTTTAGTTGGGGTAATCAACCCAGCTTTTTCAGCCGCCTCAATCATGCTGGCGCCAATGCGATCCTTAACTGAGGCAGAAGGATTCATCCCTTCTAACTTCAAAACAATTCGGGCGACACATCCTTCCGATTGAGGAATCCGATTGAGCTGCACCAGTGGGGTGTGACCGATCAACTCGGTGACGTCATGAGCAATCCGCATGATGTTCGCCTAAATGTAATACATGATATCCATTTGGTGTTTGGCGTCTCGTTTCTCAGCCAAATCTTGAAGGGTGTACTTTTGCAGTAGCGCTTCGGCAGCTTGCCGCACTTCCTGCCACAGTTCTCTCACCACTAGACTTTCGGTCGTTTTTGGAGTTGACTCCGGTTCAGATTGAGAATCAATCCCTTCGATACAATTGACGATATCCAATAGGGTAATTTTCCAGGGTTCTTGGGTTAACAAATATCCCCCCTTCGCCCCCCGCTGACTCCGCACCAAACCCGCTCGCCGCAGAGTAGCCAACAGTTGCTCGAGATAGCGATCGGGAATGTTTTGCTTAGCCGCTATTTGCCGGATTTGTAGAGGTTCACCCGTGTTGTAATGGGCGCTCAACTCCATTAACGCCAGCAGGGCGTATTCACTTTTACAAGAAAGGTCCACAGGCAACAACGGGCACGACGGGCAAGCCATGAATCAATTAATACTTTTTCTAGTATACCCCGGTTCTCCAGTGGGGTTTGTTGGTTTTAACATGAACCCACTTTATCCTCTGCCAACTCTCACTTTGGGACCTTGACACTAACTAAAAAGCCCCGCTATAAGCGGGGCTTACTAAACCTGAGATTAAATGACAGGCTTAGAATCGGAAGGTAGCACGAATGACCCCATAGAGAGAATCGTCAACATCATCGCCGTTGAAATCATTATCTTCGGCGTAAAGGACAGCAGGTGTGATCGTCAGGTATTCGTTAACGGCAACCTCGTAAAAACCCTCAATGAAGAAGGGTTCATCATCAAAGTCGGGAGCTTGACCGCCATAAACACCCAAGGTGCTGCCTTCAATGAAGAAGTCAGGGATGGAGATGCCTGCCTGCCAGGAAAAAGACTCCTCATCTGAGCCTTCTTGTTCGTGAAAAGAGCCGTATCCCCCAACCATGAAACGGCCAAAGTCAAGATTGAGTAGACCGGCAAAGGTATTGGTCGGCGCTTCGTCGCGGTCTGGATTACCATGCAGGTAGGCAAAACCAACATTAAGCAGACTATCGCTCAGGTAGCTGATCTGGCCAATATAGCTCTGTCCGCCGCCACCGAAGATACCTTGACCATCGGGGTCGCCCGCCGCGTCAGATTCAAC
>JAKSDM010000498.1 GCA_022360135.1 Pseudanabaenales cyanobacterium
CAGAGTTTGGCGATGCGCTTCCCCCGTCTTTGGATAGGCTAAGTTTAGGGATTGCAATTGCTGATAAATAAAATAGGCCACCGCCAGTCGGGTAAACCACTTGTTATCTGCAGGGATAATGCGCCAGGGCGCCCATTCAGTGCTGGTATGGGTAAAGGCGTCCTCGTAAGCTCTCTGAAAATCCTTCCAAAAAGCCCGTTCTTTGGCGTCGTTCACCGAGAGCTTCCAGTTTTTTTCAGGCCGATTAATCCGATCCATGAATCTACGTTTTTGCTCTGCTTTAGAGACATTGAGGAAAAACTTCAGGACCAAAATGCCATTGTTGACCAGATATTTTTCAAAGTTGTTGATTTCTTCAAACCGCTGCGGCCATATGTGTTCTCCTCTAGCTGATGGGGGCAACTGCTGTTGGGCTAGAATGTCTGGGTGGACGCGCGTGACTAAGACTTCTTCGTAATAAGAGCGGTTAAAAATGCCGATGCGGCCTCGTTCGGGTAGGGCCTTGGACGATCGCCATAAATAATCATGATCCAGTTCTTCAGCTGAAGGCGTCTTGAAACTAAACACCTGGCATCCCTGGGGGTTAATGCCTGACATCACATGCTTGATGGTACTGTCTTTACCCGCCGCATCCCGAGCTTGCAAGATAATCAACAAGGCATAAATATTTTGGGCGTACAGCATGTCCTGATACTTGGCCAGTTGCTCAATCCCCCTCGCCAGAAATGCTTTGGCCTGACTTTTCTTAAAGCCTCCGGTAAATCCAGGATCAAAGTCTTTCAGCTTCACCTTAGACCCCGGTTTAACAAGCATGGAGTCAGGGTCTAAATCTTTAATAAACTGCTTGCCATTTTTGTTGGTGAATGTGTTGGCATCCATGATGTCTCCTTCACTGTGAAGTGGTCTACTCTGAATGCCAGGATTCTGGAGCGACACCTGCAACGTCTCGACGTATCCTGGGGATCTCTAAAATTGTTGGCCGCACAATATTGCACTTCAACTCTGCTCCCCCAGAATCACTGTATCCTCAATCTTCCAGAACAAAGTCGTCTCTGTATTCATAGAAATCGCCAAACTGTCACTGAAGGCTTCTTGGCGAATCATTTGGATTTCTCTTCCAGTCATGGTTTCGAACCAATAGCTGACTTGGGAGCCCATAAATTCTCGACCTCGCAGGACAGCTTTTAGACTATTTTGGCTAGAGGGTTGAGTGACAGTCGTCAATTTGTCTGCCGGGACAACAACAGTGACTTTTTGCCCAATTCGATGTTCTTTTTCAGCGCGATGGGCCTGAATATTCCCCTGACACCATCGCACCGTTAGGGTATTGGGACTCACCTGAATGATTTCGCCGTCAAACAGATTGTTGTTGCCGACAAACTCCGCCACAAAGTGAGTAGCCGGACAATTGTAGATTTCGGCTGGGGAGCCAATCTGCTCGATGCCGCCCTGGTTCATCACCACGACTCGGTCAGCCATGGCAAACGCTTCATTCTGGTTATGGGTGACGTAGATGAAGGATAGGCCGAGGGATTGTTGGAGTCGTTTGAGTTCTCCCTGCATTCGCACCCGCAGGTGGGTGTCCAGGGCGCTCATGGGTTCATCCAATAG
>JAKSDM010001558.1 GCA_022360135.1 Pseudanabaenales cyanobacterium
GCTTGAGACAGTCGGCCTGCCGACTCCTCGCACATTTGGAAAAGACGCCGACTGCGGGCGCCCAATGGCTGCACGACGCGGCCTTCTCGCTTCAAGTCGGCCGCGAAGCCATGGAAGAGCGAATGGGCTGGGTGGTCAGTTCCGTAGACGAACTCATCGGCAAGTTACGACGTTTTGTCCGCGGCGAGGGGCATGACGACGATCTTCATAGGGGGCAAGCTGGCCGAAGCCGCAAGGCTCTGGCCGTGTTCAGCGGTGATGACGATCTGCGCAATACTTTGGATGTGTGGGTTGAGAAACGCAAGTACGACAAACTGCTGAGCCTCTGGGTGGGGGGATTGGAATTCGATTGGAACCGCATTTATCCAGCTGGGACTCGGTGTCGCGTTAGCCTTCCCACGTACCCCTTCGCCCGCGATCGCTACTGGTTTGATGTGGCGCTCAATCCACCCAGCCGCTTACCCAGCCCCGTTGTGATCCAGCCCGAACCCCCCTTGATCATGGTCCCGGAATGGGAAGCAAGGCCGCTAGTTGCAAACGGGAACCGAGTCCAATGGTCGAGTCATTGGATCCTCCTGTGCGATCTGGGCGAACGCAACGCTGAAGAGTGGGCAGGCCGCCAACGCAACGTGACCTGCTACCCGATGCGCTCCAAAGCTGAGCGGACTGATGAACGATTCGCAGATCACGCCTCACAGACGCTTGATCTGATCCGATCTATGCTCCAGGACCGGCCCAGGGAGGCGGCCTTAATTCAGATCGTCGTTCCGGGGCACGGTGAAGGGCGACTTCATCGCGGTCTCAGCGGTATGCTGAAAACCGCGTGTCAGGAGAATCCGAACCTCCACGGCCAGTTGATTGAAGTGGATCCGTCCGAGAGTATGGATGTGATGGGTGGTCGGCTGATGGCGGATAGCTTTCATCCCGAGGATGATCACATCCGCCACGTGAACGGAGATCGCCTGGTTCAAACCTGGCGGGAATTGGCCATGGCGGACACCGGCTTTGACAAACCCTGGAAGGATCGGGGCGTCTATTTGATCTCCGGCGGGGCGGGAGGCTTGGGGTCGCTTTTTGCCCGTGAGATCGCAGCCCAGGCTGACGGCGTCACCCTGATTCTGACTGGACGTTCCGGACTGTGCGAATCCAAGCGGGAACGCCTGCGTCAAATTGCAGCGATGGGCGCCCGCATCGAGTATCGACAGGCCGATGTCGGCGATCGGGGGGCCGTCGATAGACTGGCCCACTACATTCAAGCCGAGTTTGGTCGGCTGGATGGAATCCTCCATACCGCTGGCCTGATTCGGGACAGTTTCATCCTCAAAAAGAAGCCAGCCGATCTGATGGCCGTCTTGGCCCCCAAAGTGTCTGGGACGGCCAATTTGGCAGCTGCATTCGAAGCGATGGCCCCCGAATTATTCGTGCTGTTCTCATCGGTATCCGGTGTCATGGGCTACCCAGGACAGGCGGATTACGCCGCCGCCAACGGATTTATGAATGTGTGGGCCGGGCTCCGCAACGAACGGCTCGCATCCGAAGGGCGAGCCCAGAGAACAGTCGCCGTCTGCTGGCCGCTTTGGCAGGAAGGGGGCATGCGCCTTGATGCCTTAGCCGAGTCCGCTTTAGAGCAAAACACCGGCATGACGTCCATGCCCGTGGCCACGGGCATGGACGCCTTCTATCGAGCCTTGGCGGCGAATCGAGAACAGGTGATGATCGCATACGGTGACCGCGCCCGGCTCCGAAAGACGTTCCTTCCCGGCAAACCAGCATCCCCACCCGCCGCGATTCGGCCTCTTGATCTCAATATTTCGAGTCATGATCGAGAAAGACTCCGGGAGAAGACACTGCGCCGACTTACGCACCTTTTTGGTGAAGTGATTGAATTACATCCGGACCGGATCAATGTACAGGCGTCCATGGAGGATTTCGGCGTTGACTCGATCATCATCACCCAGATGAACCAGAAGTTGGCGCCGGTTTTTCGGAAGTTTCCCAAGACCTTGTTTTTTGAGTATCCGACTCTGGCGTCCCTGGCGAATTATTTTGTGGAAACATTTCCCGTGGAATGCTCGAGTTGGACAGGGCTGCATCTGCAACCATATACGTCGCCGTTGCCGCCAGCTGCAGCGCCGGAACCCATCCCCGACGATAATGTGACCGAGGCTCAAGCGCCGAAGGTAAACAGCGATCCCTTGGGGAAGAGAAGCGCTGCTAGACAGGAGCCAGTCGCCATTATCGGTATGAGCGCTCGTTTTCCCAAGGCCAAAACTCTCGATGCTTTTTGGTCGATGCTGCAATCGGGCGTCGACCTGGTTGCGGAAATCCCACCCGAACGATGGCCCTTGCAAGGTTTCTATGAGCAAGACCCGAAGCAGGCTGTCGCGCAGGGGAAGAGCTATGGTAAATGGGGCGCATTCCTGGAGGGATTCGCCGATTTCGATCCGCTCTTTTTCAATCTTTCTCCCCAGGAGGCTCTGAGAATGGACCCGCAGGAACGTTTGTTCCTGCAGAC
>JAKSDM010001190.1 GCA_022360135.1 Pseudanabaenales cyanobacterium
CAGATAGCAGTTTAATGGTTTGAGAGGCATTAGCTGAATCTGAGTGATTGCCCTGAGCATTAGTGCTCAGGGTAGGTTGCCGCTTGCTCATGTGGCAACAACAAGGGACTGAAATTTGACCTATAATTGCCAGACTCCAGTGAAACAGAAGAATGGCGATTGCAGCAGTCGATCCAGATGGTGATGATTTACGCCAATGTGGACTACTTCCGAGGACTCAGTGTAAAGGATGATGCGTTGCCCCGTCCTCTACAGCAGCTGCTGCAGGACACGAAACGATTTCACCAATCGCTAGGGAAAATAACGCCAGCGATGGCCCAGGCGCTGCAGCAAATTCTGTACTGTCCTTATCAAGGCGCTGCACAGCACTTCTATCTAGAAAGTAAAGCACTGGAGCTATTGGCGCTACAGTTTGCTTGTCTGGAAGCAGCCGCGCCTGCACCGAAGCCAGTCAAGTTGAAAGCCAGTGATTTAGAGCGGGTGCAACACGCTAGGGAGATATTGGTCCAGCGGTTATGCGATCCACTCTCCCTAACCGAACTGGCGCGTCAGGTTGGACTCAATGAATGCAGCCTCAAGCGAGGGTTTCGTCAACTGTTTGGGACAACAGTGTTCGGATATTTGCGCGATCGCCGCATGCAGCAGGCCCAAAATTTGCTCCGTTCTCCCCATATGACCATTGCCCAGGTGGCGGCGCAAGTGGGATATCGTAACCCGGAGGCGTTTAGTACGGCGTTTCGACGCAAGTTTGATATCAGCCCCAAAGCCTATCAGTTGAAGCAACGCGGCTAGCCCTTGCGAGGAAAGAAATTCCGACTCACAAAGGAAAAATTCCGACTCACAAAGATGGCGATCGCCCTGCCCGCCTATCATACTCTCAGCCAATTAATAAGAACAGGTTGCGTTAGCCCAACTTGAGTTGGGTTTTGTAAGCGTGTGAGTGAGACCAAGATGAAACGAACCTGTGGCGCATCCTGGCCACTACTGGCAGGGAGCATCCTCCTGTTCATGCAACCTGCTGTTGCGGCAGAGATAGTGAATCAATCTGCTACTACGGTGGATGAGCGGTTGACACAAATTGCGCAGGTTGCATTGGTTGAGATTACCAACATCCAGGTTGAGGAAACCGCAGACGGGTTTAGGCTTCGTTTGGAAACCACTGGCGAGTTGGCGGCGCCTGAAACTTCGATTACAGGTAATGCGGCGATCGCCGATATCCCCAACGCTGTCCTAAACTTGTCAGACGGCGAAGACTTTTTGTCCAGCGCTCCCTTCAGTGGGATCGCCCTCATCAATGTCGCCAATCTGTCCGACAACCGAGTCGGGATCACTATCACCGGAACCGACGCCCCACCCACGATTGACATCAGCACGGGGGCGACCGGACTCACCGTCAGCGCCACAGCGGGAGATCCGACCGCGCAAACCCCAGACGACTCAATTCGAATTGTGGTGACGGGTGAACAAGAGGGCTACTTCGTACCTGACGCCAGCACCGCCACCCGCACCGATACGCCCCTGCGCGATGTACCTCAATCCATTCAGGTGATTCCTCGCCAGGTGATTGAAGACCAGCAAGCGACCAGTATTGAACAGGTGCTTGAAAACGCAGCTGGCGTTACGTTTCTGGGCAATGTTGATGGTCAGGGTATTAATTTTGCCATTCGGGGATTTGATAATGCTCCCGTATTGCGAGACGGCTTCCGCTTGCTTGGGTTCGCAGGCGGCGCCGTAGCGCCAGAGGTGGCGAACCTAGAACGAGTTGAAGTGCTCAGAGGCCCTGCGTCAGTTTTGTATGGTCAGGTAGAGCCGGGAGGTTTGATTAATCTAGTCTCGAAGCGCCCCCTATCAGAGCCGTACTATAATCTCCAACTTCAGGGTGGAAACAGGAACTTTGTCAGTCCCAGCATCGATTTGTCTGGGCCTCTAACTGCAGATGGCCGCGTGCTCTACCGTCTAAATGCCCTCTATCGTCAGGAAGATAAGCTAATCGGCATCTAAGTTGCATAAAATGTAAATTGAAATCAGCTAAATCATCTACCCTATGCCAGCTAAAGGATTTCTAACTTCAGAGCAAATCAATAGATTACAAGAGACTCTAAGGGAGTGTGATTTTCCTCA
>JAKSDM010000655.1 GCA_022360135.1 Pseudanabaenales cyanobacterium
ACCTGACACCATGACTATCCTCTCCTAGTGTAAAAAGCTTATTCAAAACCAAAAGCTAATTTAGCAATCAAGAAATGTAAAACCTGCTACTTTTCTTGGCAAAAGACTTGTGATTTACGAATAAATTGCATGCATCAAATCATTGGGTTAAGCCCTAAGCAAGCAACTGACGTAACTGCTCAATCTACTCCCGTTAAACCCTCAATGCCAGTCTTCAAAAAGACGGATAAATCAGTAGCCAAGCCTACCCATTAAACCATCTCAGACTCAAACTCGATAGCGCTTGCAAAGAACCAAACATAAAGCAGAGAGTATTGAGGAAACTTAATTGGTTTTGTAAAAATAAATACATATTAAATGTTGCAATTCCGCAATCGCAAGACTTTTATGCTATTTCTGCATATCCTTCTTGAAGGCTTAGATTTTGATGATGTTTCCGCATTAAATATTGCGTATTTCGCATTACATAGACTTACTTCGTAGTGATTGATACAAACTTTTTGGAGCTAAGCCGAAATGGTATAGAGGAATTTTGATCACAGAAAGTAAGGTGGGCATGGTATCTAAATTCATTCGTTTTTTAGGATCAATTCGACTAGCCGTTCCCTTATTGGGGGCGATCGCGTTGATCTTAACGGCGGCCACCTTTTATGAATCTGAAGTGGGATCAACAGTGGTTCAACGACAGATTTATAAGAGTGCTTGGTTCGGAGCGTTGATGTTTATGCTGGCGGTGAACTTGGGCCTCTCCACGTTGACCCGCTACCCCTGGCGGGGGGCGCGTAAAATCGGGTTTGCTTTGACCCACATTGGCCTAATAGTGATCATTGCCGGGTCCACCGCCGTGATTCACCTCAGCACCGAAGGGATGTTGCTGGTGCGCACCGACAGTGGTCCCAATAATCAGGCGCGGCTAGAGGGTGATTTCCTCGAAGTGATTGCGCCTGACCAGACTCGCCAGCAAACCGACATTTTTATTAAGTCAGACGGCTCAGTGCATCCCAGCCAGGTTGCCGGACTGTCGTTGCTGGGCTATAGCGACAACGTGATTAAAACCATTAGCTTTACCGACGGCGGCGCTGTGGATAACCTGGCGGTGAAGCTGAAGTTGAGTAGCGATCGCCTGGGGCAAACCTTAGAACGCTGGCTTGCCGTCGCCCCGACCGCCTACCAACAAATCGATATCGGTCCCGCCCAATTAGAAATTGCTCAGGCGGATAGCGATCGTCGCCTGCAGGCGCTGCTAAGTCCGCCCGATACCGCGCAGGGCGCCTTCGGCAAGCTACAAATCGCCACCGCCAATCGAACCCGATCGCTGGATATTCAACCATTGCTGGGGCAATCCACTCAACTACGGAACGGCGTCACGGTTAAGGTGATCAACGTTTGGCCCGACTTTCGCCTGAATGCCGATAACCAACCCACCTCCGCCTCCGCTCAGCTTCGCAATCCAGCTGTGCAGCTGATGCTCACCGAAGGGGAGATCCAAGAACAGTGGTTTGTCTTCAGCCAACCTGGCTTTGCTCCGATCCGATCCGGCGACGAGATCGCCCTCGATATCACCTACGAAGCTCCCACCACTACCCCTACCGACTACTTCCGAGTAGTCGCCTCCCCGGATCATCAGCTGTTCTACGCCGCCCTCTCCTCGCAAGGCTTTATATCTGGTGAGCTACCGCTGGGAGGATCGGCGGCTCCCGGCTGGGCTGATTTCCAAATCACGCTAGTTGAGGTGATTAATCGCGCTCAAGTACAGCGATCGATGACGCCTGTCGCGCCTATCGCTCAAGGGAGCTTTGCCGCTCAAGGCTCCCCCGCACTGCATGTGGCCACCGCCGATGGTCGTGATCACTGGCTGCCCTGGGGTGAACCGACAACACTAGCCACCGCCGATGGGACCTACTTTACCGCCTTTAGTCCTAAACGTTTGCAGCTGCCATTTACGGTGCAGCTGAATGATTTTATTGTGGAGCGCAACGAAGGTGATGAATCGGTAGCCATGTGGACCAGCGATATCACCCTCAGCGACCCTCACCAAGGTAAGCAGGCGCAGCGCCAAGTTTG